>NZ_JAUBPU010000014.1:105578-113429 GCF_036700885.1 Microcoleus sp. S13_B4 | reverse complement strand
TTTTGGTCGCCCTGAACACGACTCGCGAACCGCAGCCCACCCGCACCCCATGTGACAGTCGGGGTGCGGAATGTGGGATCTAAATTTTACCCTTCCTGAGCGGAGCCTTTAGGACAGTCAAGTTTGATAAAATTCTTGTGGGGTGAGCGCGAGAACCCGCCCCTAAATAAAATTTAGAGACCCAACAGCTTAAGTTTATCTACTTAATTAAACCCCTCCTGACGCAACCAATAAATGGTTTTCTGCGCTATGAGTAAGCCACTCTGTTTGCGGCAGTGGACCCCCTAAAGAGGAAGTTATCAATACCTGAAGCCCTTGCCATTATTACATCTTTTTTTGTTCTTCCTTCTTCCTTCTTCCTTCTTCCTTCTTCCTTCTTCCTTCTTCCTTCTTCCTTCTTCCTTCGCCTCTGATTACTCGTTCATATTCTTGTACGTAGCAACAGCCGAAGGCGAACTCCGGTTTAAATAACGGAATATCCAATACTTAAATACCGTATCCAATATCACTGGAAACGTTGCAATGAACAAAAATATGAACTGCCTATTTTCTGGCAGTCCCAAATGCCTCGATACACCTTCGAGAACTACTTCCCAACCATGAGGCGAGTGGAATCCCACAAACACATCTGTAAACAAAATAATTACGAAAGCTTTCGCACTGTCGCTGAGGCCGTAAATCACATCGTCCATGAAAGACTTTAAAATCTCAATCTCTTTCTTGTTAGTGACGATAATCGCGGCAAAGGCCATGCAGGAAATCAAATCGGCAAAAATATTTTTAATAGCTCCACCACTTTCACCGCGGTATTCCTCCGCTAGCTCAACTGCTTTCTCGGTAATCTTATTTTCCGTTTCCTCTAAAGAAAGCGACGGAGCAATGCCTATTAACTTTTCAAATTTGAGGTGTTGCTCAAATCTCTCCAGTTCTTGCAATGCTTCTTCTTCCAGGTTAACATTTAGGAAAACTGGGGCATTTTCTTGACCTCTAAAATGGTCAACTACCGGTCCGACTAGAAAGTTTTTGGAAATTTGATTCGTCAACAGCGGAACTAAAATCAAAAGTAAAATAAATCTCAGAGAAATAATTGTTTTTACTTTGGAATTGCGGAAATTTTTAACTACTTCTTTTTCCGCTTCCGGGTCTAAATCTTTAGTAATTCGATTCAAAGTTCCCAAAAGTGATCGCGGTAATAAATTCACTTCTTCATAGTTAGTGTCAACCTCACCATCGTGAATTTGAACCGACGAATTAGCTGAACCTTTATTTTTGGGGTCAGGTGGAGAACTGCTATTTGTTGTAGATTTTGCCTGCAGATTTACTGAACTGACAACCGGAACAATGGCCGTTGATCTACTATTATTAATATACTTGTCGATGACTCCATCAATAAACTCTAGCTTCTCAAATACAAGGGAGGCTCGATCTTTATTGTTTAGATGTAATCCGTGCTGGTGAGGCTCAGCGCTGGGCCCCGTTTTCGGTTTAGCCCCCACTCGCTCCGGCAGTTCCAAAAAAGAACGGCTAGCATTAAACTCAACCATTCTGGTTTGGATGACCTTGAGGTATTTTTGCAGTTCGGATTTAAAGTAAGACAGGGTGCTTTGTCCGTAATCTCCCGATCGCTCAGAGATTCCTTGACCGCCAAAATGCTCGTCTTCGATCGCCTTAATGGCTAACGCAGCATCGTAGGCCTGTTCTAGGGCCCTCTCAGGCGTTTCTCGATACCATTGGTTAGCGCTGTAGAGATATTTTACAATCCTGTGCCACGGAGAAGTATTCATAGCTAAAGCTTGTTAGTTGGCTGTAGACATTAGTGATTAAAGTATTCACAGTATGGTAACAAATTTACATAAATTGGGAACCGAGGTGTCGGATTCAATTTGGATTGTCGGATCTGCCCGCAGTGGCAAAACCACTAGGTTAGTCGAGCAGTTCTGCATTTGGAGCAAAACTGTCAAGCCTTTGCCCACAAAAGTTTCAGGGCCATCGAGTTCCGGGCGGCGGCGGGCTGGACAAACTGCCCCAGCAATTTTAGTCTTAGCAGCTAACGGAGACAACCGGCTAGAATTGGCCGATCGCATCGCCGTCGCTACCGAAGGAAAATATACCTTTCACTCCACAACGCCCTTCGGTTTTTTTGAGCAGGAGGTATTGCTATTTTGGCCCCTGCTAGTTCAGTCGCTGCATTTGAAGGCTCAATTTCCCCTACGGCTGCAACCTGAAACAGAACTGGAACTTGCCGCCAGACTCTGGCGTCGCGAACTAGACGAAGGCATTTTGCAACAAACAGGGGTAAGTCCAAACCGAATGGTGCGTCGAACACTAGACTTATTACAACTTGCTGCTGTCAGCGGTACGCCCAGAGAAGAGATTCCCAGCATTCTGGAACAGGGATTTGCTATCTCAGGCGGCTCGACCAACCTGTGGACTAGCATGGGAGAGTTGCTGGAAAGGTGGCGGGAATGGTGCTTGACGCGGGGGTTCCTGACTTACGGGATTGTTTGCGAACTCTACTGGCGCTATTTGTTGCCGGATGTCAGTTACCAGAAGCATTTGGCCTCTAGATACCAAGCTGTGATCGCAGACGATCTTGACGATTATCCCGCGATCAGCGGCCATGTGTTCGATCGAATGCTCGACCAAGGTGCAGTGGGGGCGTTTTCCTACAATCGGGATGGAGGAGTGCGTTTGGGCTTGGGGGCTGACACAGAATACCTAGCGCGACTCGAAGACCGCTGTCAAAGCGTGGAAAATTTGGACGCACAAGCCGGTTTAGCCCCAGAGATTGGAGATTTAGCGGTAAGTTTAGCAGTTAATTCTGAGGGTTTTTATCCTTTAGGCTTGAGTTTGCCCGGTAAAGTTCGATCGCTCCAAACCACTTCCCGGGCTCAACTGCTGCGAGAAACAGCCGAAATCATCGTGGATGCGGTGAAGTCACAAGCCGTGGAACCGCAGGAAATCGCCGTAATTGCCCCTGGGATGGATGCGATCGCCCGTTACAGTTTAACGGAAATTCTGGCGCGAGATGGTATCGCCGCCGTATCTCTCAACGATCAGCGTCCCCTCTCGACTACCCCAGAGATTCGAGCTTTACTCACTTTGTTAGCCTTAGTTTATCCGGGACTCGGCCGTTTAGTTGATCGAGACGGCGCCGCCGAAATGCTGGTAGTGTTGGGCAGCCAGAAACACCGTTCATTGGAAACAGAAGATTCCAACTCGACTTTCAATCTAACATCTCAAATTCACAATCAAAAATCGATCGACCAAGTGAGAGCAGGTTTAATCGCCGATCACTGTTTTTGTCCAGATATCGATCGACCTCAATTGCTGCCAATTACAGCCTTTCCCCGGTGGGACAGACTGGGACACCGAGCAGCCCGGGCCTACGAGCAGATTGTCGAGTGGATCGAACAACAGCGGTCGCAACAGCAGGAGCGGCTGTTGCCGAGTCCACTTGCGCTGCTCGATCGAGCCATCCAGAAATTTCTCATGAACGATAGATACCTCCCCTACGATCGGCTAGCAGCCCTGCGTGAGTTAATGGAAACAGCCAGCCACTACTGGGAAATCAACGGGCGAATGCAGCGCGTAGAACCAACAAACGGCGGCGACTCAGAAACGATCGCGCGGTTCATCCAGTTGTTGCGCCAAGGAACCGTCACCGCCAACCCCTTTCCAGTCCGTCCAGAAGGCCCAGCAGCCAGAGCCGTCACCCTCGCAAACATCTTCCAGTACCGCAGCAGCCGCCGCGCCCACAAATGGCACTTTTGGCTGGATGCCGGCTCGCCCCTGTGGCTGAGCGGCGGTGCGGCGACATTGTTTGGCGCCCCCTTATTTTTGCGATCGCAACAGGGGCGTCCCTGGGAAACCGAAGAGGAAACAGCGGCTGACCAACAGCGACTGCGGCGAATTCTGCTAGATTTGTTAAGTCGCTGTTCCCTGCTTTACCTTTGCCACAGCGAACTATCCGTCAGTGGACAAGAACAAACCGGGCCACTTCTGCCCCTAATTAACAGCTCTGTTTCTTGTCAGCAGTCAGCATAAGGCATTCACTTCTGCAGGCAAGAGGCACATCTGTCTTCAGCATTCGACATTCGGAAACAACAAATTATGACTGCAAAGATTTCTATTTTTTCTGGTTTTGGATAAATACACCAGGCTGACTCGAAGCCAGACTTCTAGACTGGATAAAAGTGCGCCGATATTAAAGTATACCCAAGATAGGCAGCAAAACGTGCAATCATTAATATTTTGATCTCAAAATATGCCCGGCTTAAAAAATATCTATAGCCGTTGCATTTCTGATTTAGTATGTTAGAAATGATCGGGATTATTAATCAATTTTAAGCCATATTTGTGGCAACAAACTGATACTAATCAGTTTTTAAAGTTAATCGGGATCGTCGTTGTTTAAAGGAGCCAAAATAATGCCCAGTGCAGTGCCAGTAGTAGTTATACCAACACCAACACCAGAACCAACACCAGAACCAACACCAACACCAACTCCAACTCCAACTCCAACTCCAACACCAGAACCAACTCCGACGCCGACGGGAACTCCAACTCCCTCCGGGGACGACACATTTGGCGGCATAGACGACACCTTGCGCGGAGGCGGAAGTACATCGCCCGCAGTCATCGGTGGCGTAGTCCGCGGCGGAGATACCAACGACTCCTTAGTTGGCAGTCCCGGCCCCGACGTGATTTCCGGGCTGCAAGGCAACGACAACCTGCAAGGAGCCGACGGCGACGATTTAGTATTCGGGGGCGATGATGACGACGTGCTGTTCGGCGGGCCCGGCAACGACGTTCTCGATGGCGGTTTAGGACTCGATACCCTGTACGGAGGTAAAGGCAACGACTCCCTCGACGGGGGAAATAACCCCGACCTGCTGTATGGCAATGACGGCAACGACACGGTAATCGGAGGCGAAGGCAGAGACACGGCTTACGGCGGAAAAGGCAGTGACAGCTTGCGCGGGGGTTCTGGCGACGATAGCTTTTTGGGCGATCGAGGCGACGACATCCTCTGGGGCGACCAAGGTAACGACTCGCTCTTCGGCGGCGATGGCGAAGACTTGGTATTTGGCAACGAAGGAGGCGACTGGCTCTACGGAAACGCCGGGGGGGATACATTTTTTTCCGGCGACGGCGACGACATCGTATTCGGCGGCTCTGGCGACGACATCGTGGACAGCGGTGCTGGCAACGACGTTCTTTGGGGCGAAGCAGGCAAAGACGTAGTGGCAGGAGGCGAAGGCAGAGATGTCTTCGTCATCGGTGCCTTCAGTTCCCCCAGTGGCAGCAGCAGCGCCGGCACTAACGCGGGCTTTCTGACCACAGGCGGCCCCGACATCGCCGATGCCGACATTTTCACAGACTTTCGTCAAGGCGAAGATGCGATCGGGTTAAGTGGCGACCTCAAGTTTGAAGATTTGGTAATCTTCCAAAGCACCGACACCAAAGCCGGCAGCACAATTATTCGCAACGGCGTCAGCGGCGACTTTTTAGCAGTATTGCCCGGAGTAGACAGCAGAACCCTAGGGCGAAGCTCATTTGTAATTGCCCCCACAGTTCCCGGCAGCGCAACTCCGCTTCCCCTACCGACGCCGACAGACAGTCCGACGCCGACACCGACAGCAAGTCCGACACCAACGCCGACAGCGACGCCGACGCCGACACCGACAGCCAGCCCAACGCCGACGCCGACAGCAAGTCCGACACCGACGCCAGACCAGCCGGTGCCGACATTCCCGACACCGACAGCAAATCCGACGCCGGCGTTCCCGACGCCGACAGCAAGTCCGACACCGACAGCAAGTCCGACGCCCATCCTTAACCAACCTCCAAAAGCAGTTAACGACAACTTCACCACGGTTGCGGGTCAACAACTCACTCTCAACGTTCTGTTGAACGACACTGACGCGGAACAAAGCGCTCTGACTGTCACGACTTTTGCTCCAGCAAGCAAAGGGAGCCTGGTTCCCGTGGGCGGCGGCGTATTCAAATACACCCCGAATCCGGGCTTCTCGGGTACTGACAGCTTCAGCTACTCGATCTCAGACGGTAACGGTGGCACAAGTCAGGCGGTAGCAAGCATCCGTGTCAGCAGCCCCCCGCAGCTAGTAATTAACGACGGTGTGGTGGTTGCCAAAAGTAATCCTACCCAGACAATCACCGCTGCCGATTTGTTAGTGACAGATCCCGACAACACGCCGTCGGAAATCTTTTACACGATTACCAAAGCCCCCGACGCTACCAGAGGTTTTGTCCAAAGGGGCACCACCTTTCTCAACGTCGGCGGCAAATTCACCCAAGACGATATCAACAACAACATCGTCAAATACAACTTGCTGGCGACAAGTGGCAGCGACAGTTTCACGTTTACCGCCTCCGATGGGTCTGCAACTGTTGGGCCGGTATCCTTCAGCATCACGGTGGTAGATAATATTGTCGATCGCAGCGCACTCCCGGCCAGCAGCTTTACAGGCAGCAACCTCAGCGACTTCATCCTCGGCGGGGCCGGCGACGATACCCTCTCTGGGGGCGACGGCAGCGACATCATGGATGGTAATGGCGGCAACGACCTCGTATTCGGTGAAGCAGGCAACGACTCGGTGGTAGGCGCGATCGGCAACGACACCGTTGACGGCGGACTGGGCAACGACACAGTTGACGGCGGCGACGGCATAGACTCGCTGATCGGCGGGCTGGGCAACGACCTGATGTTCGGCGGCAATGACAATGACAACCTCTTGGGCGGTGACAATAACGACAGCATTGACGGCGGAATAGGCAATGACTCGATATTGGGAGAGTCCGGCGACGACTCGATACTTGGTGGCACCGGGATTGACACCTTACTTGGTGGCATTGGCGACGACTCCCTCGACGGCGGTGCTGGCGACGACATCCTCGACGGTGGGCTGGGCAGAAACTTGCTTGACGGGGGTATCAATAACGATTCCATATCCGGCGGCGACAACGATGAAACGATTTTGGGTGGACAAGGCAACGACACGGGACTAGGAGGTTTGGGCAATGACTACGTGTTGGGCGAGGCCGGCACCGATTCCCTGTTAGGCCAAGCGGGCGACGACACTCTCGACGGCGGTGCCGGCAGCGACTGTCTCAGCGGCGCCTTCGGCAATGACTTGGTGTTGGGCGGCGATGACAACGACTCGCTTTCCGGCGGTGTCGGCAATGACATTTTGGGCGGTGGCAACGGTTCTGACTTGCTCACGGGCGATGATGGCAATGATTTCTTCTACTACGAAACTCCCAGCGAAGGCGTGGACGTGATTGCTGACTTTAACGCTAACGGCAGCGAGACCGACAGATTTTTGTTCAGGTCGTCAAATTTCGCAGGTTTAACCAACTCAGGAACTACTCTCGATTTCACCAGTTTTATCGTCAGGAATATCGGGTCTAGCGGCGACAACATTAGCAAGCAATCAGTCATTTTGTTTGAATCTAAATTTGACAACGCTCAAGCAGTAAATGCAGTGTTGAAGAATCAAAACGGTTCGAGCAAAGCGGGAGCTTTCTTCGTGTACCTGAACAATACTTTTAACAAGTACGTTCTCGGCTTCGACCCGAATGTGGCAGATGACAGTCTCCCAGCTTTCGATTTGGGAGTGTTGAATTCTATTCCTACAGTGCCGGGAGCGCTCAGCACCGTCATTACTGCATCTGACTTTAAGTTTATTTAGTAGTTTTTGAGTAGCGTCGCAAGGAGTCGGAACAATGCCAAGTGCAGTATCAGTACCTTTTCTCGAAAATCGGCTACCCGATGAGAACGGGGATAGTTTGGATGGCGGCACGGCGCCGTCGCCTACGCCGTCGTCG
>NZ_JAUBPU010000014.1:104007-105478 GCF_036700885.1 Microcoleus sp. S13_B4 | reverse complement strand
GGGACTTCGACAACGATGACGGGGACTTCGACAACGATGACGGGGACTTCGACAACGATGACGGGGACTTCGACAACGATGACGGGGACTTCGACAACAATGACGGGGACTTCGACAACGATGACGGGGACTTCGACAACAATGACGGGGACGGGCCCGGATATTTCGATCACCCCGGTGCCCCGGCCACCTCTGACAGTTCCTACGCCTCCCCCACAGCCACTTTTTGTCGATGGCTTAGTTGTCGCAAATGACGGCAGTAACTATTTAATCGGCAGCTTGTTCAATGACACGATTTCCGGGGGTGGTGGCGACGACACGCTTGTGAGTCGGGACGGAGACGATCTACTCAGGGGCGAAGACGGTAACGATTCTCTCAACGGTGGCGCTGGTAAAGATATCGTTGAGGGCGGGCGCGGCAATGACACGGCGCGGGGTGGCAAAGGCGATGACTTGGTTTCTGGCGACCAAGGCGATGATGTAGCTTTTGGCGACCAGGGTAACGATCTTGTCTTGGGTTCTGAAGGCAACGACACGCTGTACGGCGGTAAAGGCAATGACTGTCTGCGCGGCGGTGGCGAGGACGACCTGATTTTTGGCGACAAGGGCAATGACACTGTTTTTGGCGACACGGGTAACGACTGCCTGATCGGCGCTGCAGGCAATGATATTTTGTTGGGCTCCGAGGGCGGGGATGTCATCACCGGCGGTGTTGGTAACGATACTGGTGACGGCGGCGAGGGTGATGACCTGATCTTCGGGGGCGACGGCAATGATTCTGTGTCTGGAGATGCTGGGGATGATATTCTTTCGGGCGATCGCGGATCGGATACTCTGACAGGAGGCGACGGATCGGATATCTTTGTTCTCGGTAGGGTGGGAACGTCGCCTGGTAGCAACGGGTTTCTCACTACTGGCGGCCGCGAAATCGGCGATGCTGATGTAATCAGAGATTTTAAGGCGGGAGATTCGATCGGTCTGGCTGGAGGTTTGAACTTTACAGAGTTAGAAATTTTCCAGGGCCAAGGCTCGAATTCTAGCAACACGATTATTAGGGACAGGCGAACTGGGGAATTTTTGGCGGTGTTGATTGATGTTCGATCGAACTCGCTAGATGAATCTCGGTTCACTACCGGTCAAATACCGCGCGTAAACGACAATCCCTTCACCATTGAGGGAACAACAACGAGTCCCACAACGGGAACCACAACGAGTCCCACAACGGGAACAACCACGAGTCCCACAACCGGAACCACAACGAGTCCCACAACCGGAACCACAACGAGTCCCACAACCGGAACCACAACGAGTCCCACAACCGGAACAACCACGAGTCCCACAACGGGAACAACCACGAGTCCCACAAAGGGAACAACCACGAGTCCCACAACGGGAACCACAACGAGTCCCACAACGGGAACCACAACGAGTCCCACAACGGGAACCACAACGAGTCCCACAACGGGAACCA
>NZ_JAUBPU010000014.1:0-103907 GCF_036700885.1 Microcoleus sp. S13_B4 | reverse complement strand
CAACTCCCACACCAGCGACCACAACTCCCACACCAGCGACCACAACTCCCACACCAGCGACCACAACTCCCACACCAGCGACCACAACTCCCACACCAACCGGGACAACCACGAGTCCCACAACGGGGACAACCACGAGTCCCACAACAGGGACAACTGCGAGTCCCACACCAACAACAGGGACATTGCCGACACAGGTTCCCAGTCCGAGTCCGACTCCGACTGCAGGCGGGACAACTCCGAGCCCGAGTCCTTCGATCGTCCCTACTCCAACTGCGGCGCCCCCAACTCCTCCGCCTTTGGGCGGTGGGCCGACTCCGCCGAGTTTTACATCTCCGACTCCTAACCAGCCGCCGATCGTGGAAACTGGCAAGACGCTGACTGGTTTGCAAAATCTGCCTCTGTCTCTGAGCATTTCGGCGCCCAGCGACCCGGAGGGCCAGCCACTGTCGATCGCGGTAGTCGGACTTCCCAATCCTACTTTTGGTCAGGTAATTACGGGTACGAGCCCCCTCACAGTGAACCAAAAGTTAACGGTTCAGGATTTACTTGGACTGAAATTTCAACCTGGAACAAACGTGATCGGGCCAGCCGGTTCTTTCAGCTACAGCGTAGCTGACGACCAAGGCGGCACGGCAGCAGCGTCAGTGGCAATTAACATCAATTCTTTCAATACCTCCGTAACTGTTCCAACTACCCTGTCGCCGATTGCTGTCAATGACGGCATCATATTTACGAGTACGAATAATTCGCAGCCCACTTTCATCGACGTGCTGGCAAACGATTCCAGCCCGCAACAAGGGCCGCTCAACATTATCAATGTCAGCACACCGCAACTGGGGATAGCTGTAAATCTTGTCTCTCAAGTGCAATTCATCCCCGGCAACGTAGCGGGTACAACTGCTTTTACCTACAGCGTCAGCGACGGATTCGGGACAATTCCCGGAACAGGTACTATCACCGTTCAAATCTTGCCGGCTGATAGCGGGCCTAACAATTTAGTTGGGGGTTCTTTGCCGGACAATTTGGACGGTTTGGCGGGCAGCGATACTATTGATGGTCAAGGCGGCAACGATACGATTAACGGCGGTGTGGATAACGACGTGCTCGTAGGGGGCCTCGGCGCAGATACCATGACGGGGGGCGGCGGCAGCAATCAATTCCGCTATACCAGCCCTGCACAAGGTGGGCCGGCTTTTGATGCGGCTTCTTCGGCTGCGATCGATGCTGCGATCGCGGCGGGCGGATACGATGTGATTACCGACTTTAACGGCCTCGGTGTGCCGATCGCCGATCAGTTTAATTTTGCCCCAGGATTCCCCAATCTCAGCAATGGCAGTCAAGTTCTCCTGAATGTGCAGACAACTGTTTCTGCAAATATTCTGGGAGGAACTGCTTTCTTGTTTGCTTACGATTCCGGCGGCAATACTTACATCATTTATGACGGCAATGGCAATAACGTCGCCGGTGCGGATTCTCGCATTTTGGCGAAGTTAAATGGTGTAACTGGGGTTTCTTCTCTTTCGGGATTTGACTTCACGTTTATCTAAAAAGAAAAGATCAGAGGTTTGAAACCGCAGATTAACGCAGATAAACGCCGATTTTGGTGGCAGTTTATCTGCGTTAATTTGTGTTCATCTGTGGGGAAAAATTAAATCTCCTTCTACTCAGAAAACAATCCCAACAAAGAGCCAAGCATAGCACTGAACTTTGAGAAAAATCAGAGGTTGGAAACCGCAGATAAACACAGATAAACGCAGATTTTCTTGGCGGTTTATCTGCGTTGATTGGCGTTCATCTGCGGTTAAAAGTTAAATCTGATTTTCCTCAGAAAAAAGGCCCAACAAAGGGCCAAGAATAGCGCCGAAAACAAAGCCGCCAGCGTGGGCCCAGTAGGCAACTCCGCCGGATTCCATGCCGACACTTGCCGGGGCATTTAAGGAAGCCAAGCCACTCAATGCTTGCTGTGCAAACCAAAATCCTAGAAAGAAGAAAGCGGGGACTCTGACGGTGGTAATAAATATTCCCAAGGGAAGCAGTGTCAGAACTTTGGCTTGGGGATATCTGAGAATGTAAGCTCCCATCACGCCTGCGATCGCGCCGCTAGCACCCAGGGACGGCATGGCAGATGCTGAGGAAAAATACCACTGAGTTAGTGATGCTAAAACGCCGCAAGTAAGGTAAAATATTATAAATTTGACGTGTCCTAAACGATCTTCTACGTTGTTGCCAAAAATCCACAGAAATAACATATTTCCGGCAATGTGGAGAAAGCCTGCGTGCAGGAATTGGGAGCTAATTAGTGTCGTCCATTCGGGAAATGGCGAAACTGGCAGAGCAACCCGACACATATTGCTTAACTGGCAAGGAATTACGGCCCAAGAGTAGAAGAATTGGGTTAATTGTCGATCGCCCAAACTGAGTTCGTACAAAAATACTAATATGTTTGCGGCAATCAGCCCGTAGGTGACGTAGGGAGTGATAGTAATGGGATTTTCATCGCGTAAGGGAACCACAGCCTTTTTTTCCTCATCAAAATATTGGCAACACAGTAGCGCATTTATTGCCCAGGTGTCTCCTGTCTAAAGGAAGAGGGAACAAGCCAATCGATTTTAGATTTTAGATTTTAGATTAAAGAATTGAATAATTGAATAATTGAATAAAGCGACTTGACGAAGGTATCCGGGGGGTGGTTATCGGATACTATATTTTTTATTTCTGCAGGGATGAATCCGGGGGCTTGTACTGCCCCCGGTTGCCGCAAGCTTCCTTCAAACCCGCCGTGTCGCGCTGAAACAAAAATAAAACCCTCCACCTTCGAGTTAGTTGAATATCTGCTTTTTAGTGTTGGGTTTTATTTTACCGCCAAGGGCTATATTGTAGGATTGCAGAGCAAGTTTGTAGTTGCGATAGTGGTGCGGGTTTTCACCTATCAAAAAAACTACAAACTTATTTATCCCCTTGCTGATTACATTTTTACAGCGGGGCTAGTTGAAGGTTTAGGAGACTTAATTTCTTGGGAAACTGCACGGGCGCGGAAGAGTTTAGCAACGACTTGTTCACACTTAGACAAATCCGATTCTATCTCTGTCAAAATGGCAGTTGATACGGGATCTGTGAACTTCACCCGCAGGTTGTTAATATCGACAACACCAGTTTGCAAATCACCGAGAGTGCTCCGCAGCAAGAAGGTTTCATCGGTTCCTTGCACCGAGGCTTTTAATTTAGCGTATTTGTCAGCAATTTGGGCAGGAATTGAGGGTTTTTCACCGAAATCGTTTAGGCGTTTTTCGAGAGCGAGGATGTGGTGCTGTTTATTTTGGATCATTTCTGCAAGGAGCGATCGCAACTCGCTGTCTTGGGTTTTTTCCGCATAACTTTGAAAGGCTTCGCTAGAATAGCGTTCCCCTGCGAGGGCGGTATTCAAACCTTTAACAATGTCGCCTTGTGTAGAACCTCCCCAACCGTTAGCTAATTTCCACCATTCTGCATTTGTGTCACTTTCTTCTGGCAAACCGACTTCTTTTCCACCGTAACCGAGGCGAGCCATAATTGCGGTGGTAAATATTGCTAAATCTCCCGGTTGGCGGGAAGTAATCAAGTTGCCGTCAACTACTAAAGCTTCGTTGATGTAGTTAGCTCCGGCATTAATCATGTCTGTTTTAATTGCCAAGAAACCTGTGGCTTTTTTGTCTTTCAGCAAGTCGGCTTCAATCAAAACTTGCGGGCCGTGGCAAACAGCAGCCACGATTTTTCCTTGCTCAAATGCTTCTTTTACAAACCTTACTGTATTGGGATTAGTCCGCATTGTATCGGGAGCCATACCGCCGGGAATTATCACTGCATCGAATTCTGCGGGTACTGCTTCAGTGGTAGTTCCGTCAGCCTGCTGGGCAACTTTTCCTTGTTTCCCTGCATACTTTTCGTTGGTGCGCGAACCGAGGACAACTACTTCAAATCCTGCTTGTTTTAAGGCGTTGTAAGGAACTAGAAATTCGGAATCTTCAACTCCATTTTCGATGAGTATGGCAACTCGTTTTGTGTTGCTACCTTTATCTGTTGTCATAATCAACTTTCCTCAGACTATCTTTTATTTAACCCTAAATGATTTATGATGTTTTTAGCGTCTTGCTAAAGTGATAAATTAGTGAGTTTTAAAAGGGGTCAGCGTGAGCCTTGAGAGGTATTTTACAGTAATTGTCTCAATGCACGTAAGAGGCTCCATTAATGTCGATCGTAGTCCCGGTAGCGTGCGTAGCCAAACCCGATGCTAAAAACGCGATAACATTGGCAACATCTTGGGGAGGAGCGATTTTGCCGATCGGGATATCGCGAATAATATCAGCTTCACCGAACTCCTGAATAAACTGATTAGACATTTCTGTACTGACAAATCCCGGTGCAACTGTAAAAGCCAAAATATTCTCAGCCGCAAACCCTCTAGCAATGCTGCGAGTTAAAGCAACAATAGCACCTTTAGAAGCGGCGTAGTGCAGATAATTCGGGTCATCGCCGCGAAAAGCAGCGCGACTTGCTATATTAATAATTGTACCGACTCTGCGAGTTTTAAAATGAAGAATTGCTTCCCGGCACAAGTCGGCAGTGGCAATTAAATTAACTTGTAGAGTTTGCTGCCAAGCTGACGACCAAATATCGAATTTATCCTCGATACCCGCTGACTGCATAATTCCAGCGTTATTAACTAAAATATCAATATGACCCCGCCATTTTAAAGCATCTCGCCACAAAGTCGAGGCCGCGTTTTCCACCATCAAATCTGCGGCCAATAAATAACAGCGATCGCGCGCAACACTTGCTGCTACAGATTCAGCTTCTTTCTGACTGCGAAAGTAATGCAAAATCACCTCAGCCCCAGCATTAACCAGAGTCCGCACGGTCACTGCACCAATCCCTTTCGAGCCACCAGTTACTAAAATTACCTTTCCGGTTAAATCAATCATTTCTGTCTCTCTTTTCTCTTTCTCTGCCCCTTCAGCACCCTCTGCATTTAATAAAAAGAATAAATCCCCTTTACACCAAAAATATAATTGCTATATGATACAGCACATTCCATCTAATGTATACCCCATTGCCTCATGCTGATAGATATCTGCAACACACATCTCCAAAAACTTCCCAATCTTTTCACAGGTTGGTTTCTATGGGAAATATAGCCACTGGTTACAGCACTATAGCTTCTTTGTCCTTAAAGTCGATAACTACAGTGGATTCGGCAGCAAAGGTCGAATCAGCTCCATAATTCGATCAGAATTAAAATTATTGATATAATCCGTTAGTGCGTTGAACAAACTTGCTTTGGATTTGGGAATTTGTACGATTAATTCGTTCATAACTTCGGTATCGAGATAGTAAGCGGCTTGATACATTTGTTCTAACCACTGAGGGGGCATCATGGATAGATCTTCTACAGACACCGTTTCAACCAATAGTTTTTGTGGAGTTTGTTCTAGGACTTCGTAGATATATTGCACTCCCAAATATTTAGCAAGTTTGTCAAAGATTTCTCTTTGCTGAAATGGCTTGCTTATAAAGTCGTTACAGCCAGCCATAAGAACTTTCTCTCGATCTTCTTCAAAAACACTGGCAGTTAAAGCAATAATGACAGTTTCTTGGCTCTTAGGGCGTTCTCTAATATATTTAGTAGCTGTGTAGCCATCGACGATCGGCATTCGTAGATCCATCAGAATCAGGTGGGGCCGCCAACTCTCCCACAGTGAGAGTGCCTCCACTCCCTGTTTTGCTTCTCTCACCTCAAAACCAATCGAGGTAAGGATATCGACTAACAAGCGGCGATTTTCTTCTAAATCTTCAACAATTAGAATCCGGTAAGTTGGTTGTCCGGGAGCTAAACCAATTACTCTTTGATTACTTGATTCTGGGGGTACGGATTCTGCTTCAGGTAACTGTACAGGAATCTCAAAGGAGAAAGTGCTACCTTGTTGCAAAGTGCTTTTAACGCGAATTTGACCGCCCATGAGTTTGACGAGTTTTTGACTGATGGCTAAACCAAGTCCACTGCCTTGACTCAAATTATTCCCAGCTTGGGCTTGCACAAATACCTTAAATAGGCTATCAATTTCTGTGGGTGCAATTCCTACGCCTGTATCCTCAACTTCAAAACATAGGTGACAGGATGTTTTGTTTCTTTGCGTTGCTCTTACCCGTAGGGTGACGCTTCCTTGGTTGGTAAACTTAATCGCATTACCGAGCAGATTGACGAAGACTTGATAGAGTTTTTTCTCGTCGCTATGCACAAATTTAGGAAGGTCGGGAGCTAGCTCGCAAATTAGTTGCAATTCTTTAGATTGGACTTTAACTTGGAACATTTCTTCAATAGAAGCCAACAAATTTGTCAAATCAAAGTCAGAAAGATTGAGAGTCATCCGTCCACTCTCTATTTTGGATAAATCTAAAATCTCGTTAATCAAGTCCAATAAATGTCTACCGCTACGGTTGACAATCTGTAAACGTTCTTGGAGAGAAGGAGTCAGATTTCTCTCATAGCTCATCAATTGCGTGAATCCCAAAATTGAGTTCAGGGGGGTGCGGAGCTCGTGGCTCATGTTGGCGAGGAAGACAGTCTTGGCTTGGTTTGCTTCATTTGCTTGGTGAAATTCCAACTCAGCTTGTTTGCGATCGCTAATGTCAATTAAATATCCCAAGATTTCTACTGGTGTACCTAAACGATCTCGAATTAGCCTAAGCTGACTGAGCATCCAGCGATAAACCCCATCGGAGCGACGAAAACGGTATTCGTGGAAAGAAAAATCATTAACAAATACATTGGCTAAACCATTAAGCACTGGTTCTACATCATCTGGGTGTAAGTGATTCACCCAAAATTTAGAATCTTCTAAAAACTCGCGGCTTTCGTAGCCCAATATATCTTTGATATTTTCGCTGATGAACGTTGCGCCATAATCGCCAGCAGGTTTACTGCTAAAAATGACAACGGGGCTGTAGTTTAGAAGAAAGTGGAGGCGATTTGTCGTCGCTTGCAAGGCTTGCTCAGCCAGTTTTAGCTCTGTTGCGTCCTCCTGAACGGCAACATATACAGTTCCGTATTCAGGATGCTCAAACATGGATGTATGAACTCTGCACCAAAAGACAGTTCCATCTTTCTTTTTATTGTGGACTTCATATTTCGCTTGCCCCGTCTCTTCAATTTGAGTGACCATATCTAGAACGCTTACATCTGGTGTAACCTTTGTATCGACATAATTCAAGACACCAACGTATTGACCTGCGAGTTCGCCCTCTGTGTAGCCAAACAAAGCGTCAAAGGTAGGATTGGTGTAGACGATTATGAGGTCTGAGGCTTTAATCAAACACACTCCTCCTCCCATGTTATTCATGATAACGCTTTGGAGTTCTAGCGTTTTTTGAGCTTCTTTTCGAGCCGTAATTTCTTGGATCTGAGAAATAAAATGCAGTGAATTTCCCTCTTCATCTTGTACGAGGGAGCCGTTAAGAATAATCCAAATAATATGTCCTTGCTTATGGAAATACCGTTTTTCCATTTGGTAAGTGGAAATTGTTCCTGCTAATAGTTGATGTGCATAATTAAGATCCCCGTCTAAATCGTCAGGATGGGTGATGTCTTGGAAAGTTAACGCTAACAACTCTTCTGAGGAGTAGCCAAGAATCTGACATAAGGCCGGGTTGACTTTAATCCAGTGCCCATCAAGTGAAACGATCGCCATTCCGATAGAGGCATCTTCAAACGCATGGCGAAACTGCTCTTCACTGTTTCGTAAAGCCATCTCAATTTGTTTGCGATCGCTAATATCGCGCAGAATAACAGTAAATACCATTTCGTCTCCCATTTCCAGCCTAGAAATAGAGGCTTCAGCCGGAAACTGCGTTCCATCTTGACGACGAGCCAAAATCTCGCCTCGTTCTCCCATCCTTCGCGCTCTGGTAGAAGACTGTGCAAATTTTTTGATATGCTGCGGATGTGCATCTCTAAACTGTTCTGGCAGCAGTAAATTCAGTGGCTTCCCTAAAGTATCCTCAATTTTATAGCCAAACATCTTTTCTGCCCCTTGATTAAACAGGGTAATGCGTTGAGTGCGATCGACTGAAATAATTGCATCATTGGCGATTTCTAGAATTCCCGCAAAACGAGCCTGCGATTTTTGTAAAGCATCTGTTCGTTCAGCCACAAGAATTTCTAAAGTTTCGTTAAGTTTTTTAATTTCTTTTTCCGCTTTTTGGCGCCTGTAATCTATCTGGTTTAAAGAGCGAGCCGTCCCCAAGATAAGAATTGAGAACGTGACAACCATAACAGTTGAACGCAATGTATAGCCAAAATTAACGTTATACCAGCCTAAATTTTGTCCCTGAAGAGTCAACCAGTTCAGTGTCACTGGAAAGATTGTCCCCCAAGGCAGCAACCACCGAACCATTACTCCGCCCACCAGGGGACTGGTTAATACTTGCATTAATCCTTCCTTGGGGCGGAGCCATAAAATTCCTCCATAGAGGATGAAAAAGGTGGCGATCGTGTTTAGGGGTTGAGTCGTCGTAATTGTGACCAACCGTTCAAGAATATCGACACTGAATATGTGTCCAAATAAAGCTAGTAGAGAAATTAAAGCTGCAACACTACTAAAAATCTGAGCCAACCAAGTGTGTCGTTGGGAATTTTGCCCTAACAGTAACAATCCTACTCCCATGAGCACAAAATTTAGGGCGGTATTGACTCCCATTCTTCCCGGATAAGGAGTCGCTGAAGACACGAACTCTCGGAAAAGCCACTGATCAATACCCAGCTTCCAACCAAAAATATACTGGCTCAGCGTCAGCATACCGACGATGATTATGAATCTTGCCATCCCTTGAGCGATGCGATCGTGCAGTCTGGTTCTTGGGTACTGCAACAATCTCAAAGATAGTCCAGCCAGCACAAAGCAAATTGCCGTGTTTGCTTTCATGGTCGAAGTCATACCGGGAAAACCACTTTTGAGTAGAGAGATGTCAAATTGCCAACCCAGCAGCACGAGACATCCGATCGCAATGACGAGTAGACTTGCCATTTGAGAAATGCGCTTGTTCATAAATCGGCTGTTTGAGTTGACACATTCTTCTTTTAATGTTATGTGCAGCCAAGAAGAGTAACCACGGGGGGACTGCCCCTACCCGAACAATTCAGATTTTGTATGGCTGCGCCCCCTTGCCAGTCGAATATCTCGGGGATCGCAAGATTTCTTTGTGTGTAAAGTGAGCTTTATAATCTCATAATTCAACTATACTATTGGTGCATAGGGTTATATTCCTCTAGCAGGAAACTCGGGAAATCAGTATGATTGTCGATAGAACTAGCGATAAGATTAGCGAGCAAGCTACAAACTACCGAGGCAATATTTTAATTGTTGACGATCTGCCTGATAACCTGCGTCTGCTCAGGGATACTTTGAGGGAAGAGGGTTATAAAGTTCGCAGTGCTATAACAGGGGCAATGGCTATCCGAGCCGCCCAATCGCCATCGACGGAGCTAATTTTACTAGATATTAAATTGCCAGATCTTGATGGCTATGAAGTTTGCCGACAATTAAAATCAGATGAGCGCACCGCAGACATTCCAATAATTTTTTTGAGTGCTCTCAATGAAACTTTCAATAAAGTGCAAGGGCTGGCTGCCGGAGGGGTAGATTATATTGCTAAGCCATTTCAAGTCGAAGAAGTATTAGCTCGTGTTGAAACCCACCTAACTATCCGACGGCTGCAACAAAGTCTCCAAGAGCAGAATTTACGTCTCTTGATAGAAATTGAACAACGGCAACGTCTCGAAGAGTCTCTCTTTTCCGAAAAGGAACTGGCTCAAGTGACACTACAATCCATTGGCGATGCGGTCATTACTACTGATGCCCAAGGTAAGGTGAGATATTTCAATCCTATAGCTGAGCGACTGACAGGCTGGAAAACTCATGAGGTTCAAGGAGTTCATTTCTCTACAGTCTTCCTAATAGTTGATTCAGTAACGCGAGAGCCAGTAGAGAATCCTATAAACCAGGCTCTATTAGAGCAGCGAATTGTGACCTTAGCTAACAATACTATTCTGATTGCCCATGATGGAACCGAGTATCCCATTGCTGACTCTGCAGCACCTATTCGAGACCGCCAAGGTCAAATTATTGGGGCAGTAATCGTCTTTCATGATGTTACTGAATCGCGCTATCTCAGCCGTCAACTATCTTGGGAAGCCAGTCACGATGCCCTAACGGGGTTAATCAACCGTCGAAGATTTGAGCAGCACCTAGTTGAGGCGATCGCCTCTGTTAAAGATAGCAATTACCAGCACGCTCTCTGTTATTTAGATTTAGATCAATTCAAAGTCGTTAACGATACCGTAGGTCATATTGCTGGCGATGAGCTACTGCGCCAAATCACCGGACTTATTCAACAGGGAGTCCGTGCTAATGATATGCTGGCTCGCTTGGGAGGTGATGAATTTGGTATTTTGCTCACTCAATGTTCGCTCTCTCAAGCAACTCAGATTGCGGAAAACCTCAAAGACCTAGTGCATCAGTTTCGGTTTATTTGGAATGGCAAAACATTTATCATCGGAGTCAGCATTGGAGTTGTTGCTATTGACCAAACAAGCCAAGATTTGAGGGAGCTTCTGGGAGCGGCTGATGCAGCTTGTTATGCCGCCAAAGCCCGAGGGCGAAACTGTGTTCATATTTATCGTCTAGATGATGGCGAACTAATTAAACAACGGGGTGAGAGGCAGTTGGTTTCCAAAATCAGCCGAGCGCTGGAAACCAATAGTTTTTGTCTCTACTACCAAAAGATTGTCTCTATTACCTCTAAACCATTAGTAGAGCATTATGAAATTTTGCTCAGAATGCTGGACGAAAATGGACAATTAGTATCTCCCAATGAGTTTATTCCCGCCGCGGAGCGGTACGGCTTGATAACTGAGATCGATTGTTGGGTAATCGAAAATTTTTTCTCTAATTATCACAATTTGCCGGAGAGAGATGTTCAGAGTACAGGCTTGTATACGATCAATCTTTCTGGGGCTAGCATTAGTAACAATCAGTTCCTGATGTTTTTAATCAAACAATTTCCTCGCTACCAAGTCCCCCCAGAAAGCATTGGTTTTGAAATCACGGAAACCGCAGCAATCGCAAATTTTGAGCAAGCCAGATATTTCATAAGCGAACTCAAAAAAATTGGCTGTCGCTTTGCTTTAGATGATTTTGGCAGTGGATTGAGTTCGTTTGCCTATCTGATGAATTTACCAGTTGATTATTTAAAGATTGACGGTGCTTTTGTCAAGAATATTAGTCATAATTTGATTTCTCAAGCGCTCGTTGAAGGCTTTAATCGTATTGCCCATGCGATGAATCTGCAAACTATAGCTGAGTTTGTCGAAGACGAGACTATCTTAGAAAAATTGCGGGAGATTGGGGTAGATTATGCTCAGGGTTATGGGATAGCCCGCCCTGTTCCTATTAACTTTAATCCCTAGGCGATCGCACTGGGCCTGCGAACCCATGGCCTCACGCCTGCCCATTGTCTGGAGGCCTCCAAGAGTCGATCGCCCGCTGCTACAAGGCTAGCTCAACTTACTGTGTCACATTTAGATCGAATGTGCTGTAATTGTAAAGGATTGAGTGTTCTATTGGAAATAAACCGGAAAATTTGCCATGAAAGCAGTTGCGTTCGATCGCTACGGTTCAGCCGAGGAATTGCTGTACCGAGAATTGGAAAAGCCGATCGCCAAATCCAACGAATTGTTAGTGCGAGTTCGCGCTAGCAGCGTCAATCCCGTAGACTGGAAAATCCGGCAAGGACACCTGCAACTATTAACAGGATTTAACTTTCCTAGAATAGTCGGTTCTGACATATCGGGAGTTGTCGTGGAAGTCGGCCGGGAAGTCACCAAATTTCAACCCGGAGATGAAGTTTATACTTTCTTAAATCCCATCAGTGGGGGTGCTTGCGCCGAATACGCGGCCGTGCCAGAATCGGATGCAGCAATTAAACCGAAAAACATCACTCATGCAGAAGCAGCAGCAGTACCGATCGCAGGTTTAACTGCTTTGCAATCGCTCAGGGATTTGGGTCAACTTCAAGCAGGAAACAAAGTATTGGTTAACGGCGCTTCCGGCGGAGTCGGCACTTTTGCCGTGCAAGTTGCGAAAGCAATGAATGCAGAAATAACGGGAGTTTGCAGTGCTAAAAATAGAGAATTGGTCAAGAGTTTGGGAGCGGATTTTGTTCTCGATTACGCGGAAGTTGACTTTACTCAACAAAGCGATAAATATGATATAATTTTAGATGCTGTCGGGACAAGAACATTTGATGACTGCGAAAAAGTGCTGCAACCAGAGGGAGTTTATATCTCGACTTTGCCGAGTTTAGACAACCTCGCACCGATGTTAACAAGCTGGTTTATATCGGGTAAAAAAGCTAAATTCATTCTAGCCAATGCCAACACGAGCGATTTAGGGGCTTTGCGGGAGTTAATAGAATCCGAGAAAGTTGAGCCGATTGTCGATCGCACTTACAGCTTACAAGAAGTAGCAGCAGCCCACGTTTACAGCGAAACAGGCCGCGCGATCGGCAAAATTGCGATCGTGATTGAATAATGAAGGCACTACACGGATTAATGATCGATAATTCATTCTGCTGCTGAAGTCAGAATGAAGAATGAAGAATGAAGTCGGAGCAATTATGAAATAACTATTCTCAATTACCAATTTTCAATTACCCATTTTCAATTACCCTTTCCCTCTTACCAATTACCCATTTCCTATGACTGCTCCCTCAAACTTGGAGACATCCGAACAAGGTTCCGACAACAACCTCGAAGCAATTAGCCCGGAAAACAGCATTGCACCAATCGCCGGCGGTGCGATGGGTTCTCGCAACTTAGAAAACGAATTTCTCGACGAACTTCCCGACGAAGTTGAGATGTCTTTGTTCGAGCATTTAGAAGAATTGCGTCTGCGACTTTTCTACTCGCTAATTGCAGTAGTAATCGCTGTAATTGGTTGCTTTTTAACAGTTAAACCTATCGTGCAACTGCTAGAAATACCGGCCGGGCCCGTCAAGTTTCTGCAACTAGCTCCCGGCGAGTATTTCTTTGTTTCTATCGAAGTAGCCGGATACACCGGTTTGCTCCTCGCCACTCCATTTATTTTTTACCAGATAGCGCTGTTTGTTCTCCCCGGCTTGACTCGCAAAGAACGCAGGTTGCTGGGGCCGGTGTTTTTCGGTTCGAGTTTCCTATTTTTGGGCGGTTTAGTATTTGCTTACATTGCTCTGATTCCGGCGGCGCTTAACTTCTTTGTTACCTATGGAGCGGATGTTGTAGAGCAGTTGTGGTCGATCGACAAATACTTTAAATTTGTGCTGCTGTTAATGTTCAGCACCGGCTTAGCTTTTCAAATCCCGATCGTCCAAGTATTGCTCGGTGTTTTGGGCATAGTTTCTTCTAACCAAATGCTCTCCGGCTGGCGTTATGTAGTCTTGGGAGCGGCAGTTTTGGGAGCGGTGTTAACGCCTTCTACTGACCCTTTAACGCAAAGTCTTTTAGGAGGTGCGGTGCTGAGCTTGTATTTTGGAGGGGTTGGTTTGGTAAAGCTTTTAGGGCGCTAAAAACTCCACAGAACGATCGATCGACTGGCAGCAAAAAAAATATAGAGACGCGATCACCCGCGCCTCTATAATTACTAAAAGTTAAAATTCAACACCAAAGTTTTGTCAAAACTTTGACTACATTCGGAATTGTTCGACTTCTGGGGTGTAGCCGATCGGCAAAACGTAATCCAGATTCTCGTGGGGACGAGCAATTATGTGATACGAGAGCAACTTTCCGCCATCGACCTTTTTAACTGATTCAATTCCAGCAGCAACGGCTGCTTGCACTTCAGAAACATCTCCTCGCACTATAATTGTCCAGTAGGCGCGGGTTATTTTCTCATAGCGAACTAAAGTAACACGGGCTGCTTTCACCATTGAGTCCGCAACTTCTACTGCAGCGGGAAATCCTAAGACTTCAACCATTCCCAGTGCAACACCCATTACAACATTCTCCTAAATTTCACAAGATATCTGACCTTCATTGTATGTGAAATTGTTGACAGAAATTGGTTCCGATGATTTTGGTAAGCTAGAAGTCCGATCGCCCAAAATTTAAAAAGCCCCTAAAAAGCCCCAGAAACTGTTGCGGCATTTAAATCCCACAGCAGGGCGCGCGCAGCAAAGCCCGCCACACAAGACTTTGAATCAAAACACCTGTGCAAATTAGATGCGCCACAGCTTAGTTTCTCACCAGCGGTAAGTCGTATGACAAGCTCGCCGATCGATTTTCGGGACTTTGGGCTCAACTAATCCAGCCGCGGCGCGACACAAAACTTGAAGGAACTCCCCCAGATCCCGGCTGTGGAGTCAATCTAAAAATCTAAAATCTAAAATCTAAAATCGACTGAGTGATTCAAAACTCGTCTAGCAACCACTCCGAGGCTCTTTCACCCAAATCTAGAGGAACGCTGACAGCTTTACCCAAGCGGGGGCGATCGCGAGTAGTCACGATGTATTCTCTCACCTGTTCTGTACTCCCCCAGCCGTTGAGGTAATTGGCCACCGCATCCAAATGCTCGAAATAATCAGCCTCCGTCATCGGAAAAGATGCCTGTTCTAAATATTTCCACATAACTTGCACAAAAATCTTGCCCCGTGTTCGCCGCAATCTGATATCGTAAGACTTTCCCCATTTTTCTAGCAGTAGCTGGTGTAAATCCTTGCCCGTCATGGTTGCTCCTGAGTTAATCCATTAAACAATAAAAGACAAAGTTCAAAAAATGTAATAATACTCTAATAAAGGCTGGAAGGCGCATTCTTAAAAGGAATTTTCGCGGCCTAAAATTTGTGCGAGCAGATTAACGGCAATTATCCCAGTTGTCTGCACGTACAGGTTCGCTAACAGCTAACAAACAAACGTAACTTAAAACCGTAAAGGCAGGTCATGGCTCAATCTTCTGCTGGAAATCCCGATGTTCCCGATATGGGGCGTCGCCAATTTATGAATTTGCTGACGTTCGGTACAGTCACAGGTGTGGCACTGGGCGCACTCTATCCCGTTGTCCAATATTTTGTTCCTCCGGCGAGTGGGGCAGTTGGCGGCGGAGTGACAGCTAAAGATGCTTTGGGTAACGACATCATCGTTAGCGAATATTTGACTTCGCACCCTGCGGGCGATCGCACCTTAGCCCAAGGTCTCAAAGGCGACCCCACCTATGTTGTGGTGAAAGAAGACCAATCTATCGCCGACTACGGCATCAATGCAGTCTGCACTCACTTGGGTTGCGTCGTGCCTTGGAATGTTAGCGAAAACAAGTTTATCTGTCCTTGCCACGGTTCTCAATACAACAATGAGGGCAAAGTGGTGCGCGGCCCCGCGCCTTTGTCTCTGGCCCTGGCCCACGCCACTGTCGCAGATGACAAGATCGCTTTTACAACTTGGAAAGAAACAGATTTCCGCACAGGCGAAGCACCTTGGTGGTCTTAAACTATTTTGGATTTTAGATTTGAGATTTTAGATAGGGGGTGAATGGTGAAAACCACAGATAAGTGCATCCCTAAAGCAGTCTAATAATCCAAAATCCAAAATCCAAAATCCAAAATCCAAAATCCAAAATCCAAAATTGTCTGACCTTTGAGATTGAATACTCTAATGCCACAAACTAATTTATCTGCGATATTTCGCCGCAGTGCCAGGACGATCGCGAAAACAGCCTTAATTGCGATCGTAGCCGCAGGATTTTTTCTCACCAGCGACATCGCACTTCCCCAAGCAGCATTTGCTTACCCTTTCTGGGCTCAGCAAACAGCACCCGCTACTCCCCGCGAAGCAACAGGCCGCATTGTTTGCGCTAACTGTCACCTCGGTGCAAAACCGACTGAAGTTGAAGTACCGCAATCTGTTTTGCCAGATACGGTCTTTGAAGCTATTGTCAAAGTTCCCTACGATACTAGCGTGCAGCAAGTTGTCGGCGATGGTAGCAAAGGTGGCTTGAATATCGGCGCAGTTGTGATGTTGCCCGAAGGTTTCAAGATTGCTCCCGCTGACAGAATTCCTGAAGAAATGAAGGAAAAAGTCGGCGATCTTTACTTCCAACCTTACAGCGAAACCCAAGAAAATGTTGTTTTAGTGGGCCCAGTACCGGGAGAACAATACAAAGAATTGGTATTCCCAGTTTTGTCGCCGAATCCGGAAACTGACAAGTCCGTTCACTACGGCAAATACCAAATTTATGTTGGTGGGAACCGCGGTCGTGGTCAGGTTTATCCTACTGGCGAAAAGAGCAATAATACTGTTTACAATGCTTCGGTAGCTGGCACCATTTCTAAGATTTCTCAACCAGAAGCTGGCGGTTATGAAGTGAAAATTCAACCTGCAGAAGGTGCAGCAGTTGTTGATACGATTCCTGCAGGCCCCGAACTGATTGTTTCCGAAGGACAAACAGTTGTAGCAGGCGAACTTTTGACGAGCAATCCTAATGTGGGCGGCTTCGGTCAAAAAGATGTGGAGATTGTGCTGCAAAGTGCCGATCGAGTTAAAGGATTGATGGCTTTTGTGGCTATAACCATGCTGGCTCAAATCATGCTGGTTCTCAAGAAGAAACAGGTCGAAAAAGTTCAAGCTGCTGAAATGAATTTCTAAACGCGGCTGTAATTAGTTGGGTAAGGTGTTTTATGCACACCCAACTATTAGGTAAGTAGGGCGGGTATTCCCCGCCTTATTCTTTGATAAATAACCAGTAAAATAATGTTAATTGATGAGAAGATAGTTGAAGTAGGCTCGCTGAAATGGTTTTATCGGGAAACAAATCCGGTTAACGAAACTGGTAAACTGCCCGTACTGCTGCTGCACGGTTTGCCGTCCCAGAGTTTTACCTGGACTGTAATGATGCCGGATTTGGCTGCACAGGGATTTAGATCGATCGCCCCAGATTGGGTGGGCTACGGGCGATCGACCAAACCAGACAAACGCGACTTTGCCTACACTCCCGATGCTTTTGTTGACGCCCTCGCTGGCTTTATTCAAGCTATAGAATTAGACCGCTTTTCCCTCGTTGTCCAAGGATTTTTAGCTTCAGCCGGCATTCAATACGCTTTACGCAATCCCGATAAAATTGATCGTCTAGCCATCATAAATACACCAGTTTCACCAGATATCAAATTGCCTTGGAAAATGCAGCAGTTGGGGCTGCCTTTTATTGGCGACATGATGACGCAAGACCCGCTTTTGGTTGACAGGACTCTCGAAGGCGGCAGCCGCCAGACAATATCCGACAAGGATTTAGATGTTTACCGCCGCCCGTTTTTGAAGAGTTCGGATGCGGGTCGATCGCTGATGAATACTGTCCGCAATATTCAATTACCGCAGTCAATGGCAGAAATTGAATCCGGCTTGAAAGGATGGACTCGACCAACTTTATTTGTCTGGGGTTTGACCGATCCTTGGCTGAGTGTTGAACCAGTTCAAAAGCTAGTCGGTTCCCTGCAAAATGCAGAGTTAGTCACACTGGAACAAGCGGGGCATTATCCTCAAGAACATTGGTCCGAAAAAGTTGGCAATGCTGTGATCACTTTTCTGCGCCGCCAGGAGGTAAAATAATATTTTGTACATAACTCTCGGTGCTAGGTCAGTGAACCAGCTCCTCGCCGAGCTGCATTCCCAGCCTCTTCCTGAGAACGAGAAATCTAAAATCTAAAATCTAAAATCGATATGACTCGTCCCCGTTCCATTTTTGCCTTGATGATGGCGTTTTTGATGGCATTTCTGGTTAGTTGCAGCAGTGTCGAAGCAAAAGTTCCAACGACTTACACAGCAGCCCAGACCCAGCAAATTCAGCGCTATGTTCCTACCCTGACAGAGTTCCGATCGCGCATGGACAACCTGGGAACCCTAATTCAAAAACGGAATTGGATTGATACCAGAACTTACATTCACGGGCCTCTAGGCGACTTGCGGAACACCATGAAAACCGTATCTTCGAGTTTGTTGCCTAGTTCTCAACAACAAGCTGTTGATTTAACTAAGAGTTTGTTTACCGAGTTGGTTAACATTGATCTTGCTGCTAAAGAGCTTGACTATGCAAAAGTCACGGCCAGCTATCAAAAAGCTGTCAATGATTTCGAGACCTTCTTGCAGCTAATTCCTAAAGGTTAATAGCTTTACGGCTTGGCATAGGGTACACACGGCTCACCGAGAAGATAATGTGCTCCGTGTGCACCCTACGAAAAACTACCAGAAACTTCTATAAAATCTAAAATCTAAAATCTAAAATCTAAAATCTAAAATCTAAAATCTAAAATCTAAAATTGAATGATTCGCGTTGCAATTATTGGTTGCGGTATTATTGGGGCTTCGATAGCCTTTGAACTAAGTCAATTTCCCGAACTGAAAGTTACTGTGTTCGACAAACAGCCGCCGGGACAAGGTTCTACGGGCGCTGCACTCGGTGTTTTGATGGGAGTGATCAGCCACAAAACTAAGGGTAGAAATTGGCAGTTGAGGGAAACCAGCCTTCAGCGCTACGAAACTTTGATTCCTGAATTGGAAGCAGTTACGGGGCGGAAAATTCCTTTTAACAAACAAGGGATTTTAATGCTTTGTTCGGAGGGAGAGGATTTAACTAAGTGGGAAAAATTGATAGCAACTCGCCGTTCTCAAGGTTGGCAATTGGAACTTTGGGATGTGGAACGAGTGCGCGATCGCTGCCCTCATCTCTCTTTAAATGATAAGATTATTGCTGCGATTTATTCGCCTCAAGACCGGCAAGTCGATCCAACGGCGCTAACTTTGGCTTTGGTTGATGCTGCTGAACGAAATGGGGCGATTTTTGAGTTTGGGGTGCCCGTTGAAGCAGCGGAGATTGCTGCTAGTTTGGAGTTCGATCGACTAATTGTGGCGGCTGGTTTGGGTTCTGCTGCTGTGACTGAATCGTTAAATCAGTTGGTTGACATTCGCCCGGTGTTGGGACAAGCGCTGCATTTGCGATCGGCCAAGCCTTTAGGGAACCCAGATTTTACGCCAGTAATTACTTGCGATGACGTTCACATTGTGCCTTTGGGCGATTCCCTTCGGGATAGCTTCGCTTCACGGGAATTTTGGGTGGGGGCGACAGTGGAGTTTTCCGAAAATGGCGGGGAAATTCAGGCAAATGCTGATATGTTGGGGCAAATGATGGCGAGGGCGATCGCACTTTGTCCGGGCTTAGCAGAAGCTGAAATCATCAGGAAATGGTCAGGATTGCGCCCGCGGCCGGAAGGGCGGCCGGCCCCAATTATCGAGACGCTTTCCGGTAACGATCGCGTTCTCATCGCCAGTGGCCACTATCGCAACGGTGTTCTGCTGGCCCCTGCAACAGCGCGATCGATTCGAGAAATGATTTTGCAATAATTAACAATTGTTAATACAATCAAGAGAGCCATTCATATCTTACATCTAAATATGTCCGACAAACCTTTAGGTAAACCGCGCTCTTTGTGGCGAGTAATTTTGCTGTCTGGAGTCAGCTTGCTGCTATATTACGGATGGTACAAATGGATTATTCAAGAAGAATTGCGTCGCTATAACGGCAGCGGTTGGTCGGGAACTCTTTGCTTGCTTCCCTTTGTTTTAGGAGTAGCCGTCCCCCAAGCTTTGCGGATATTCGATCCAGACGTTCCCGGATGGTTTGGTTGGTTTTCCTTGCTTGGTATTGCTTGGATTTACATCGTGCAGTTCAAACTTTACAACACAGTTAATGAATTGTACCGCCAAGAAGGAATCAAAGAACCGCTAACAGTTTGGTGGATTTTTGTACCAGGTTTAAATTTAGTTGTCGGCTTGCGACAAATTCACTTTTTGAGCCAGTTTTGGGCGAGAAAACAGGGAATAGAAATTAAGGATAACTTAGCCGAAAGCATTCCTTTTCTGTCAGCTAATGCTTAAAGAAATTAAGCTCCAATCGCTTGGCGCTGCGAGTAAATTTCTTCTATAAGCAGGTCACGCAGTTCATCCGCTATGTCGGTGGGAGGGTTGCCTGCGAGGGCGCGTCCAATCAGGCGTTCTGCTTCCCGGAGTTGGGCACACTCAATGGCAAGTACGGCGGCGCTCCGATGCAGTATAGAACGAGTAGGCTCAAAATCCCATTCGTTTGCTACTAAATCCGCTGCCGCCCGTTCTTTCGCAAAGGCGGCTCTGGTGAGTGCAGTCACTTGGTCGATATCACCGCACTGACGGGCGAAAACTGCTCGATCGACCAGTTCCATTGCTTCGTGGTGAAGGGCTTCTACGGTCTGCATTTTTTGACGATCCGTGCTTTGGGAGTACCGAACTCAATTACAAATACATAGCCAGGAGCTACGTCATCTGAAGGGCGGATTTGTTCTAATTTTATGTTAACTCTGGCTTGAATAATCCTGTCAGAACCTTTACGAATCCCGGAGACTTCTAAGCGGGCTTTACGCTGAAATAGCGTGCCTGGATCTTCGAGCGAACCAAGCCAAAAGTCAAAACCTAACCCTTTACCTTTGACAGAGCGTTCGATGATGGTGAGTCCAGTGAGGTGAGGCACGATAAACGCCGCGATACCGTAGGCTCCATATTCAGTGGCAACTTCCCGATCGGCATTGAACCGACGGATATTATCATCGATCGCATCCCATTGAATTTGGATTTCACAGGGTTGAATCCCCTCGATTATCAGCTTCACAGGGATAGAGTCTCCTCCATCGTCGAGGCAAACGGCGGCGGCATCTGCACAGATGGCTCCGAAGGTGAGTGACCAGCCTGGACGTTCGGGCTTGTTGTCGCGCAGGTCATTGAGGGAGAGAATTTTAATTGGGTTAAGGTGGGTCATCAGAGGAGATGGCTCCGGGCGATCGCATCTCCAGAATCTTACAGCATATAGTCTTCAGTCATTTTGTTCTTTTAGCGGGTTCACCCGAATTTATGAAGTATTGATAAACCCGCCCTTACCGAACGACTCTTCACCAGAACCGATTCGGCAAATCCGCCAAAATAAGTTTGAGTTCCGGTTCATTAACCCGCTTAATTGCTTTAGGAATACTTACCCACTGCCGCTTTCTCTTGCCAGCTTCCGGCCAAATTTCTAGAACTGCTTGCACTTGCATTAAAAATACTCCTACCAGCCAAGTACAGCCGGACTTTTGATACTCGTAAGTTCCTAGCAAATCCGGGAACACTTTACCCAACAAACCTGCTTCTTCCCAAGCTTCCTTGGCGGCGGAATCTTGGGGAGTCATGTCAGGTTCAATTAATCCTTTGGGAATCACCCAGCGCTTGCTAGCCGAAGAAGTAATCAGCATTACTTCAATTTGTCCGTCTTGAATGCGATAGGGAATTACCCCCGATTGCTCAATCAGTAAAGCGGTTTTTATACTCATGATTTATGCAATATGTCTGGGTGCAAAAGCTGCTGCAACCTCCTGAACTGTTTACCACTAAAAAATAAACCTTGCATCCTGATGCTAGATGAGTCCCGATTTGAGACCAGAACAAAATGGGGAATAGAGATATTTGGCTTTTAGACTTTGTGGAAAGTAGCAAATTTAAATGCACTCCCGCTGAACAATAATATTATTATAATAACCGCGCGCAATCCTCTACCGACAAGCAGATAAAAGCCGATCGCCAATATCTGCCTTTATCTGCGTCGGTATGATTTTACACCTAATCTTTCTTCGCCTTAGCCTCCAAATTTTCCATCCGACTCCTCAAATCTTGATTCTCCTTTTTCACCTGGTCTAATTCCTCCCGCAACTGCTTTACCGCTGCATCAGAACCAGCATTTTTCTGCACTCTTTGCACAGCTTCATCCGCCATGCGGCGAACGCGGCCATCGGGAGTTTGGTCAGCTAAAGAACGCAAAATGCGAATGGCTTTGCGAGTTTGCATTTGTCCTAATCCCACTACTACAGAGACTTGAGTCAAGAAAAATGTCTCTTTAGATAATTCTGCCAATCGCTGCAAAATCCGTTCTAAATTGACCTTCGTTTGACCAGTCGAAATTGTGCCCAAAGATCGAATTGCAGCCAAGCGCAAAGCTTGCGGAGTACCGACGGCTGTGTATTTCAAAATTAGATTCAGCGCATCTTCAGAAGTTTTCATTTGCGCCAAACCTGCGATCGCACCCGATCGCACTACCTCATTCCAGCCCTGACGCTCTTTCAGCACCAATTTTAACTCTTTCAGTACCTGTTCGTCGGTCGGTTTTTCGTCGGGGTTAGCCGCGGCAATTCCGCCAATAGCAGTCGCTGCTGCTGCTTCTACATAATAGCTGTCGTCGCCTTTTTCGACGATAGATCTCAGGGCTTTATAAGTTTCGTGAGTTTGGATTTTACCCAGCGCATTCACCACAGCACGGCGAACACGAGCATCTTTATCTTTTAAACCAGTTACTAAACCTTCAAAAACTTGGTCAAGTTTAATTTCAACTAACTGACCCGCGACTTCGGCGCGCACAGCCCAGAAAGGCTCTTTCTTGAGCACTTCTGACAGCGTTTTCACAGCTTCCAGTCCTCCTTTTTTCGCTAAAGCTTGAGCAGCGTAAATTCGGGAAACGGGGTCTGGATCGAATTGCAACTGAGCTTTTAGTTCCGCAACTCCATACTCTAACACAACAGTTTTTAAGTATTTATTGCCGATATCAAAACTGATAAATGCAGGCTTCTCTTCGAGAGGAAAATAGAAGCTTTGCTCGCGTTCGTAGACTCGCACTGTGAAAGTTTTTAGGTTCTGGGTTGAACGTGCAGAACTTTCATCGTCTGCATCTTTTTCCGGCTTGTAACCGAAGCCGATTGGAATTTTCAGATCGAATACATCTTTGCTGTTGCCGTTGTCATTTTTGCTGTCTTTTACCTGAGTTTGTGTTACAGTAACTTTTGCTAATTTGTTATCTCCGTCCCAAGAATAAGCAACTTTATAATCTGGATGACCGCCACGATAAACGTACTGGTCAAACAAAAACATGAGATTGCGACCGGTAGCCTTTTCGATCGCCCTGAGCAAATCGATAGTTTCTACAGTTTTGTGAGCGTTATCCCGCACAAAGGTGTGAATTGCTTTGTAAAATAATTCGTCGCCCAACTCGGCGCGAATCATGTGATAAACGCAAGCGCCTTTTTCGTACAAATGGCGATCGTACAATTCAATGGCTTCGCGGTAAACGTGAGTGACAATGGGGCGACGGTAGCGAGAACTGTCTTCTGCTAAATAATTGCGGGCTTCATTTAACATATAGTAAGCCGCGTCTTCTTTGCCATATTCTTTGTCAGTCCACAGCACCTCGGAATAAGAAGCCATGCCTTCTTTTAGCCAAGCATGAGACCAATGTTTAATTACTACTAAATCCCCGAACCACTGGTGAGCTAATTCGTGGGCAACTAAGCTTTCAGTACCTCGATTATCTAGGGTGGCACGTTCATCTAACAAGCACCTATCTGTTAGCAAAGTTGTCGAAGTATTTTCCATACCGCCGAAGATGAAATCATCGACGCAGACTTGAGCGTATTTGGGAAAAGGGTAAGGATAGCCAAATGCTTTAGAAAAGAATTCAATCATTTGAGGCGTTTTGCCCATGCTACGCTTAGCGTCTGCTTCGCGGCTTCTTTCCACGTAATAATTAACTGGTTTCCCGTTCCATTCGTCTTTAATTTCGGCAAAATCTCCGACTGCTAAGGTCATTAAGTACGTCGGGTGTACCTGGGTTTGCGACCAGTGATAAATCTTATCGTCGCCTTCGTTTTTTGTACTAATTAATTCGCCGTTGGAAATAGCCAATAATTGTCTGGGAACTTGCACTCTAATTTCGGAAGTTGCCAACTGTCCGGGATAGTCGAAACAGGGAAACCAGAAGCGGGAATCTTCGTCTTCGCCTTGAGTCCAAACTTGAGTGGGTTTGTCTGGATAGTGTTTGTCCGGGCCGACGAAATAAAGGCCACGTTGGGGTTTTTCGACCGAGTAGTCGATCGCAATTGTAATTGGTTGGTAAGCTTCTGTTGGTTCGTGCAGTTGAATTTGTAGCACTTCGCCGTCGCTGTCGAAATTTTGCTCGGTTTCGCCAATTTTTACCGATTTAATATTGAGGTTTACCGCATCTAAGGTTAATTTGTCAATGCCGCTGCGAACTGGATTGATGCGGATGCTGCAAGTGCCACGAAAGCTTTGTTTGGGAATATCCAGCACTAAGTCGAGGAAAATGTGCTCTACTTGACCAGGGCGATCGGGGTTGTAGTGGGGCCTGGCACCGGGCATCTCGAAGGATTTGTTACCGTTTTCAGAATCAAAGTAAGTGTGTGACATTGTGATGGCAAAGTTGTGAGTCGATCAGCGATCGCTGGCAGCGCAGATCCGCCTGAAGTGCCAGCTTATTATAGAGTAGCGCGTCCTAGCTGCTGTTGTCGCTAACTTGTTAAAAACTGGGTCGATCGTTGAGTGAAGGGAAAATATGATTTTTTCGCTACAATATCAGCAAGGCTAATGTCTGGAATCATCAGTCTGCAATTGAAATTGAGAGGGAAATCTGTATGACAGCTACACTATCAGTTCCCAGTGCGATCGAATCTTGGCTTGGCGACGAAGCCGAAGACTTGCTTACCCATCAAGCGAAAGTTTCTAAAGATTTGTTGCACCTGCCGGGCCCCGATTGGGTCGATCGCATTTTTGCTCAAACCGATCGATCTTCTCAAGTTTTGCGATCGCTTCAGCAACTCTATTCTAGCGGACGCTTGGCCAATACCGGCTATTTATCCATCCTGCCCGTAGACCAAGGAATCGAACACTCAGCGGCCGCTTCTTTTGCACCAAATCCCATTTATTTTGATAGCGAAAACATCATCAAACTAGCAATCTCTGCTGGCTGCAATGCTGTCGCGACAACGCTGGGAGTTTTGGGAAGCGTATCTCGCAAGTACGCGCACAAAATCCCTTTTATTGTCAAGCTCAATCACAACGAATTGCTGACTTATCCCAATCAATACGACCAAATAATGTTTGCTTCTGTAGAACAAGCTTGGAATTTGGGAGCAGTTGCAGTGGGAGCCACAATTTATTTTGGTTCGCCGGAATCGACACGACAAATCCAAGAAGTCAGTCAAGCTTTTGCTCACGCTCACGAATACGGCATGGCAACAATTCTCTGGTGCTATCTCCGCAACGATATCTTTAAACAAGACAAAGATTATCACGTTGCAGCCGATTTAACCGGGCAAGCAAATCACTTGGGAGTGACAATTCAAGCTGACATTATCAAGCAGAAATTGCCAGAGTGCAATAACGGTTACGAAGCTGTGGCTAAAGCTAGCGGCCACAGTTACGGCAAAACAGACAAGCGCGTTTATTCGGATTTGACAACGGATCACCCGATCGATCTAACTCGCTATCAAGTGCTCAACTGTTATGCGGGAAGGATGGGTTTAATTAACTCCGGCGGTGCTTCCGGGAAAAGCGATTTTGCAGAAGCAATTCGCACAGCGGTAATCAACAAGCGCGCTGGCGGGTGCGGCTTAATTTCCGGCCGCAAAACTTTTCAACGTCCCTTTGAAGAAGGTGTAAAATTGTTCCACGCCATCCAAGACGTTTATTTGTCGCCAGAAATCTCGATCGCCTAAAAAATTACCACACAGAGATTGACCTCAATATTACAGCCTAAACGTAGGTGTATACGACCCACAAATCGTCGTAAACGTAGGGTGCACACTGTGCACCTTACCTGATTAAAATTCCTTAATCTAAGTTGCAACTTAGCTGTAGTATTAATACTAGCTGAACATATATGAACAGACACAGTATATAAATTTAAAAATGCCCCACAGCCTTGTTTTAAACCTGGTGCCAGTTGCACCAATTCCATCCCAGTTTTTAACGGGACGGCATCTCCACGCCTTATTTTTGAACCTTGTGAGTGCTGTAGACAGCGATTTGAGCGCCTACTTGCACGACCAATCTCATGAAAAAGCTTTCACTTTAAGCCCTTTTCAAGTAAGCAGAAAAGAGATTTACAAAAGCAGCACGCCCCAGCCAGAAAAGAGAGTTTTGCCTCCGGCTTCCCGCACAATTTCGCAGGCTGTACAGTGGGAACACAAACAAGCAATTCAGGAAAATACGCCGATTTGGTGGCGAATTTCTCTGCTGGATGAGGGTTTGTTCGATCGCCTAACTCAACTTTGGCAGCAACTCAATTTCGAGAGCCCTTGGCATCTCGGCCCGACAAATATATACATTACTAATATTTTGAGCGAACCGCAATCAAACCAGCCTTGGGTAAACTTTTGTACTTACGCCGAATTGTTCGATAGAGCTTCGGAAACTGAGCGCCAAATTGCTTTTACTTTTTGCACTCCTACTAATTTTAGGCAAGGTGTATACGATAGTGCTATGCCGACTAGAGAAAGTATTTTCGGCAGTTTAGCGAATCGCTGGAACAAGTACAGCCGGATTGCGATCGAACCTACTTTCACAGAAGCTATTTTCCCCAGTTTCTTCGATATCCGAACCGAAGTTAGTACGGATTCTCGCAGTAAATTTATTGGCTGCGTCGGCGATATTAGTTACCGAATTATGGGAGATATAGCTCCTGCTACTATCAAGCAAATTAACACTTTAGCAGATTTTGCGCTTTACAGCGGAGTCGGGCGAAAGACGCCGATGGGTATGGGAATGACTCGCCGATTGCAGGATTTTTAATCATTCACTTTTGGGCTGAATTTCACTGACGATTTCATAAACATCAGTGTCGGGAAGTTTCGCAAACAAAGGCGTCATCTGCTTTAATATTTCCTGATAAGCTTCGCTTTGATTGGCGGCCATCTCTTCTACGCTTTCCCAAAAAATGATGGCAATACCTTTGTCTGTATTGGGCAATTGCAGCAGGTATGCTCCCTTAAAACCTGTAGCATACGTTGCAACGGCTTTTTCAAAAAGTTCTTCTGCTTCTTTAAATTTTCCCGGTTTAAATTCGCCAATGGCAACGTAGGCAAACTGATGTCTGAGAAAGTCTAGAAATTCTGACATATCTTTTTCCTCACTCAATAGCGATACACCAAGTTATATTTTACCCGATCGCCCGAAATTTGTGAACTTCACAGGTTGGAGTTTTCCCCTTAGCTAATCGGCAGATTTATTAATTACACGTAACTGCGATCGCCACTCAAATAGAAACTTTTGGAGTCTGGCGGCTGGAATCTTTATTAAATATACTATTGAATCGCTGATTTTATACGTTTACAATCCTAGGTACGCTGGAGCGACTTCTACCGCTAGTACACAAGGTAAAGCTGCTGATAACTCAAGTCTTGTGTGTAACTGCGAGCGTACACAAAGCCGTAACAAGTGGCTAGTCAAGAGCGGTTTTTTGCAATAACCCTATTGAATTCTTTAAAACTCACCTGTAACAATTATAACAAAGCCAGACAAACAAAGTAAAGAGCCAGCTCAAACCAATGAAAAAAATATTAGTAATTGAAGATAATGATTTAATCCGAGAAACGGTATTAGAACTTCTGGAATCGCACGGTTTTGAAGCTGTGGGTGCTGAAAACGGAAAAGTCGGTATCCAGTTAGCAGCCGAAATTCCCGATTTAATTTTGTCTGATGTCATGATGCCGGAAGCAGACGGTTTTGAAGTATTCGCAGCCGTGCGATCGCACCCTGCAACCGCCAGCATTCCGTTTATTTTTATGACGGGTTCCGAGATGGAAAAAGCCCTGGAACTCAAAGCAGACGGCTATCTCAACAAACCTTGCAGCGCCGCAAAAATGCTTGAGGCGATCGCCACTCAACTAGAAAAACCGACAGTTACCAACGCACAACATCAAAAAGTACAGGACAATTCTGCGCCATCGAATCTCTCTTTTCGCGCCAGGAATCAAAAATTTAGGTGTGAGATTGCGTCGGTTTGCTGGCAATGACACGCACAGTAACGTTATTGATACATAAGTTGAGGGAATTTCAAATTGCTTCCAGCCAGAGGTGGCTTAGACTGGGTATGTTGAATTTGGTTAAAAAATTATGAACGCACAACCCAAAGGCCGCCTAGTTTGGAATCACTCTACCCACCTTCCCGGTTTGATACCAATTTTAGAGCGCCTCACCCTAAAAATGGGCATTCAAACCGTTACTCCAGGCGTCATCAACAAAGTTAAAGGACACATCCCCCGCATGACATTAAGAGTGTCAGTACCCATCCGCGGGGGATTTAAAATCATCGCCAGACAAGGCAAAACCGTACAAGAAGTCTTTATATTAACCACTCTCAGTCAAGGGGACTTGGAAGAGACGATCGCCCTAACCCTAGCCAAGTGACAATCTTTGTTTGGCAAGCAAAGCCCGGGCTCTAACTGAAGCAGTTTCGTCGCGATCAATAATTTCGTCAAACCTGGCAGAAACGTCCGCTAACCAATCCGGTTTAACAGCCACACCACCCGCCAAAGCTTGCAAACCCCCCGCTGCTGCGTAGCGAACCACCCATTCCGGGTCTCGGGACGCTTGCAGCAGCGTTTTAACCGCGCTAATTTGAGCCTCTACAACTTGTTCTGCTGGCATAAGTTCCCAGCAAATCGTCCCCAAACCCCTAGCCGCCGCCCGCCGGACACTCAAAGCAAAGTCATTCGCCGCCGCATCGAGCAAAATCTCCAAACCCCTCGGATCGCCAATTGCGGCCAAAGCCCGAACAGCCCAAGCTCTCGCCCCGTAATTGTAGCCGTCAAGCTGTTCTAGAAGCGGTAGCACCGCAGGTTCTCCGAGTTGAATCAGCCCATCAACTGCGGCAACAGCAGCGCCTGGGTTGTTGTAGCCGAGCACTGTAATTAAGGTAGGAATTGCTTGTGTTGAGGAAGCTGCGGCCAGTGCTTTGACTGCGTTTAACAAGCCCTCGGAAGAATCTGCTTGTTCGACAGCCTGAATTAGTTCTAATGCCATTTATTTGTAAGCTTTACCGTGAGTATTGTAATTGTAAGTTGGGTCGATCGCGCGATCGAACTTTTTGCACACTCACCCACCCACATTCTTATCAAAATAGGTAGGGAAACAGCACGGCTGTGTCCTGAAATGTGCTGTTTCCTGAATGTACGGCAGACAATTGAGAACCGCTAGAGCAATCCTATTTTAGTTGTCAACTAATTTTTTAAAGTAAACTATCCATTAAATCCATAACGCGGATAGCTTCATCTGACAAAGATAGTGATTCTTGTTGATTGAGGTGATGCTCCAAAACTCCTTTGAGCGCTATCAATTTCAGGCTATTTTCTGCTAAAGTTTCAGAAATAGCTTGCGCTCCGGGCAAATAGCCGATCGCCCCCAAGTCCATCAAAGCCGATCGTCTCAACTGCAAATTATCCCCATTCAAAGCAGTTACCAAGCGCTCTCCGTAAACCCGCTCACCAGTTAACTGATACATCGCCCGCGCCGCAGCGTACTGCACCCGCTCCACAGAATGTTCTAAAAAAGGTGAAATTAGCGCTATTGCTTCTGTCGCTTCCAGCGTTCCCAAAGCTTCAATTACCGAGTCGTAAGGCTGCACTAGATGTGCTTTTCCAGGCACTCGCACGGCTGCGGAAATTCCCCCATCTAAGAGTTCCATTAACGGTGGAATAGAATCGCGATCTCCCAGCATTTCGAGAGCTTGAGCCGCTGCTTCCCGCACGTAATAATCTCCGCATTTCAAACAGCCAATCAGCGCCGGCAAGGCTTGTTTATCTCCCAATTTTCCCAGAGCTCGCGCCGCATTTCGCAGTAGGGAATAATCGCCAATTTTTGTTTGTTCTGATTCTTCTTGCAAAGCATCAATAAGAGCTGCAATAACTGCCGGTTCCTTGACTCTAAACCTGCCAACCCACCAAGCCGCGTAATAGCGAAGACTGTAATCTTGGGAGTGGAGATTTGCGATCGCCTGTTCAACAGTTAAAGACTCGCCCTCAGCTACACCCGCCGGCGGTGAGTCGGATTCGTAATAATTCATAGTCATTAGTTATTAGTTATTAATTATTAGTTATTAGGCGATTGAAATCGCTGCTACACAGAAAAAACCTGCAAGGGTTAGGGAAACTCGGCGATTAAAATCGCTACTAAACAGACAAAACCCGCCTGGGCGGGTTGCATTAACTCTTAGTCCGCTTGGATTGGACGAAAGTTTGTCTAGCAGCGATTTCAATCGCCCGTTCTAGCTTATCTAGGAACGATTTTCATCGCCCCTTCTAGCTTGTGTCGGAGCGATTTTCATCGCTCCTCCCAGCAAACTATTGGTGCTCACCCGATGATTCATGGGATGACTCATGGGATGACTCATGGGATGATTCTGCACCCGCGCTTAAAGGATGAATGCTGACAATTTTCCCGCCCATGCGAGTAATCCGCTGCATTTCTTGATTCATCCGATTGTAAGGCACGTTGATAAATGTACTCGCGCTCGATCGAATCGAATAATCCACATTATTTGTTTCATCGCTTTGGCGCAAGCCCACAACTTCATACCGAAAGCAGCGACCAGCCGAAGCTGTATTGCCACTTTTTCCACCTACAATTTGACCCAACATAAGCTTCTTGGTAATTGGTAATTCTGACGGTTGACGGTTGACTGTTGACTGTTGACGGTTGACTGTTGACTAAAAGCTACTAACTGCCAACTGCCAACTGCCAACTGCCAACTGACTAAATTGCAGTAATGCTGGCGATTTTCCCGCCCATGCGTTGAAATTTCTGCATTTGCGAGGACAAATCCTCAACAGGTACGATGAAAGCCTTGCTGCTGCGGCGCACGCTGGGATAGCCGCCTGTGCGAATGCCCGAAACTTCCACGCGCAACAGTCGCCCTTCTTTGCCGTAAGCTGCCGCGCCGCCGAAAGTGCTTGCGGGAGTTACGTTTCTGGCAGAAGGCCGATATGCCCAACCTTCGTTACCGCCGGAGGGACCGACTACAGGCGTAGCGGTGTTAGTGCCGAGTTCGACAGCTAAGCGAGAGTTATTGCCTTCTAGTTGAGATGTATCGCTGTTTGCATAGCCGCGATACAACCGGAACATCCGGGTAAAACCAACGGTTTTTTGACCACGCTGGGTGTTAAAGCCGCGGTAGTAAGGCACGATACTTTCGCCAAAGTTTTCTTGATACTCTACTGAATCGATGTAAGAATCAATATCAGCGTCGTAGCCTTGTGTTTGGTACAAATCTAAGTGCTCAACTACTTCAGATTCGTCGTAGGGAGCGCGACCGAGCAAGTGTTTGTAGTTTAGTTCGATCGTCCGAGTTTGGAAGCTGTTGTAGAAAAACTTGGTTTTGTACAGTTCTGACTTAGCTACAGCCCGTACAAATTCTCGTACAGTCAAGCTGCCATCTCGCAGCAAAGACTCGGAACTTGTAAGTCGCTCGGATTTCATTAAATAGTCGTTGCCCAGCACCTGACGGTAAACCGCACGAATCACAGTTTCAACGTCGTCTTTGGTGTAGTTTGGGCGCAGTTCTACCTTCGGCGCATCGCTCAAGGCGGATGTTCCTAGTCTGGACGCTGCTGTTGTAATCGCCACCAGATTTTCTCCTAAATTATTAATGACAAAAGTTTAATGCTTGGGTGCACTTGAAATTTTTAGGACTAAGGATAATATGCCTCAAAGTAGGGTGTACACTGCACACCTTACATATACACATAAAATTGAAGAATTTTTTAGCCTTAGTCCTAATTTGCTAAAGACGTTTTTTTGAAACGTCTTTACAAACTTTAAGCTGTGGTAATACTTACCACTTTGCCGCCACATTTGTTGATTTGCTGCAAGCGGCTCGAAAGTTGCTCGTAAGGCACGAGATATTCCGTCGTAGTCCGCCGCACTTGAGGCGAAAACTTAGCCGAACCTTGCATTGCGGTGACTCGGTAGAGTTGGCCGCGAGAACCGCCGGAAGTCCCGCCCAGGGCTTTTCCGGTGGAGGCTGTGTGTATCGGCGAAGCCATATTTCTCGCTACTTCCCAAGTCAGCCGGGCTTGAGTTTGGTTTTGCGATCGATCGCTAGAAGCAAAACCCCGGTACAGTTGAAACATCCGGTTAAAACCGACAGTTTTTTGACCTTTTTGGGTCGCGAAACCGCGATAGTAAGGCACTATACTTTCGCCAAAATTTTCTTCATACTCAACTGAGTCAATGTAAGAATTGATTTCAGCTTCGTAGCCTTCTGCATTGTACAAATCAACGTGGAAAGCAATTTCCGACTCGTCGTAAGGAGCGCGGCCTAACAAATGCTTGTAATTAAGCTCAATTAACCGCGTTTGCGAGTTCGGATAAAAAAACTTTTTCCGATAAGTTTCGGAATGTGCAATTGACCGCACAAAATCTTTCACTGAAATCTGCCCTTGCATCAGCAGAGATTCTGCACTGGTAAGTCGTTCGCTCGACATTAAATACTCGTTGCCGAAAACTTGGCTGTAAGCGGCGCGAATTACTGCTTTCGCATCGTCTTGCGTCCAGTGGGGACGCAGTTCAACCCGTCCCGCTTCTTCAAATGCTTTTATTCCCAACCGTTCTGCTGCACCTAATCCCGCCATCTTCGCTTCTCCCTTTTTTGCTTTAAAAACTGAAAAATGCTTAAAAAAAGTATTTGCAAAACTAGGCTTCGATCGCAGATGCCCGGAATTCTAAACAACCGCTAACACTTAAGCTAACAGCAGCTTACAATTCCGGGCATCACGCAAATCTAGCTCAGGGCATTGATTGCGTAGTCGATGTAGGAAGTCGCTTCAGTTGCAGCGTCGCCACTCAGACCGTGGTTGGCTTTGATGTACTTGAGAGCTTCAACGTACCAGCTAGGAGACAATTCAAATGTCCGGTTGATTTCGTCAACACCTGCAATCAGGTACTCATCCATCGGACCGGTGCCGCCTGCAACTAAGCAGTAGGTCACCATGCGGAGGTAGTAGCCGATGTCGCGAGCGCACTTAGCTTTACCGGTTGGGGTAGAAGCGTAGTTCGGGCCTTGCATTTGTTGGGTGTACGGGAATTTGTTGTACACAGCTTGAGCTGCACCGTCGATCAAGCGCTGAGAGTTGGCGGTCAACGCTTTGGCTGCTTCCAAACCTGCTGCTGCTTGGCGGAAACGTCCGAAGGCGACTTGTAGTTCAGTGCTGCTCAGGAAACGGCCTTGAGAATCGGCTGCTGTTACTGCTTCAGTCAAAGGGGTTTTCATTGTTCTGGTTTCTCCCTAATGTTGTGTTGTTTTTGTACAAAAATGATTGTTTGCAAAAATGCGATCGCTCGCTTCTTTACAAGAAAGGTTCGCTTGGCTATTTTTAGCCGACTGCATTGGCAGCGCGGTCGAAGTAGCTGCCGATTTCAGACATCAGCGAGCTGCAATCACCACGGGTAACGCCGTTGGGGTCGTTAGCGATCGCGATTGCTGCTTCCTTCATTTTTTGCACGCCGGCTGCAACTGAACCACCGGGAACTCCCAGAGCTTGGTATGTTTCACGCAGACCGTTCAAGCAGCGGTCGTCCAAAACGCTGGCGTCGCCTGCAAATGTTGCATAGGTGACGTAGCGCAAGATGATTTCCATATCGCGCAAGCAAGCTGCCATGCGGCGGTTGGTGTAAGCATTGCCACCAGGAGCGATCAGTTGTGGCTGTTCGGCAAACAGGGTGCGAGCTGCATTGGCTACGATGCTGGATGCGTTGCCGGTGATGCGGTTTACTGCGTCAATCCGCTTGTTAGCGTCGGAAACCATGCTGCTGAGAGCATCAAGTTGACCCTGAGCTAGAAATTCGCCCCGAGCGTCAGATTGGGAAACCACTTTTGTAAATGCGTCAAACATGAAAGAACTCTCCTATTTGAGTTAATTGAGTTTGGTTGCGGTATAAAACCGTTAAGTTAAATTTGTTCAGGCTACGAGTGCCTGCAAGGGTTGAAATTTGATGCCAGCTAATCTGCTGGTCCCATCGATCTCTCCCTTTCCGCTACCTGCACTATTGTTACATTGCAACGGAGGTTTAAGAAACCTTAGAAAATTTTACACCTTTTATGAGATGCGACAAACCTTGTCAATCAGTGTTTTTGTTAACTTTGGCCTGTCGTTTCAACCCTCTGATAACTTTATACAATGCTCGCCCGCGTTTGTTTATTACAAATTATTACAGGAACTTATCTCTCTTAGAAGGTAAATTCTGGTTCGGCGAGGGCTGGCAAATGTCCTCCCTGCGGTAGATGCGTCGGTGCAGCGGGAAACCCCGAGTTTGGTTCTTTGACCCATGCTGTGGGGGTAGGCTCGCCCCGTTGGTGTCAACTTAAGCCGGAAACCCCTGATAAATGTCGCTTTTAGGCAAAGTCTAGAGCCCCCTAAATCCCCCTTAAGAAGGGGGACTTTGAGAAGACTCCTGTCCCCTCCTTATTAAGGGGGCTAGGGGGCTCTGGTCTTAATAGTCAAACATCTGTCTCTAACTGGGTTTGACGTTAAGTTGACACGAATGAACCTGCCCCAAACCCTCGCCTCAGCCGATCGCCTCTGTTGGCTTTCCTACGGAAAACCGAATGGTTAAGAAGAGTTAAGCAAATTAACGTTTGGCTAAAACAAGGCACGGCAATAGGGAAAAAACCAAAAATTCTGCCCCAGCCAGGATGCAGGCAGAATTCGGTAGGTAAAATCGAATCTTATTGTGACCCCGATCGCCACAGCCACAACTTTTGCCCGAAATATCACCATTTAAAGACTAAACTCAGCCGTTGGGCCGTGGGTAAAAGCCGAAGAAATTGCTAATTTTTAGTTAAGGTGGATAAGTGCTATGAGCGATAGGTCTAGAAACGGCGCGATAGATCCGCCAGACGCAGTGAAGTTGAAAGCTTCCTGCCTTCCCGGCCTCGAACCGCCACATACGAGTCCCAAGTTAAACAGTTTTTTATGCAAAACTAAAAACTAAAAACTCTCTCAGTGCCATCAGCGACATCTATCGGCTGTATCTGTCCGGCCGCAGTCCCCTAATTGCCCCATGCTCGATCGTAATTTATGTCTTCAACTTCTCCCTCTTCTTGGCACACCGTAGCAATTGACCAAACTCTCAAGCAGCTAAGCAGCAACAAAGACGCTGGCTTGAGCAGCCAACAGGTGTCAGAACGCTTGCAGCAATACGGCCCCAACGAACTAGAAGAAACAGGAGGCCGCAGTCCGTGGTCGATTTTTGTCGATCAGTTCACCAACATCATGTTGTTGATGCTGATAGGTGTGGCAGTGATTTCGGCTTTCTTGGACATCAAAAAAAATACTTTTCCCAAAGATGCGATCGCCATTTTTTTGATCGTCATACTCAACGGCATTCTCGGCTTTTTCCAAGAGCAAAGTGCTGAAAAAGCCCTCGCAGCCCTCAAAAACCTCGCTTCCCCCCTAGTCAGAGTCCTGCGGGGCGGCAAAACTTCGGAAATAGCCGCCAAGGAACTTGTACCCGGAGACGTGATGCTGTTGGAGGCTGGGGTAAAAATAGCAGCAGACGCACGCTTGATCGAAACATCAAATCTGCAAGTCAGAGAATCTGCTTTGACAGGGGAAGCTCTAGCAGTAACCAAGCAAGCCGATCTAGAACTTCCAGAAGATTCTTCGTTGGGCGATCGACTCAACCTAATTTTTCAAGGCACAGAAGTTGTTCAGGGACGAGCAAAGGCGATCGTCACCAACACCGGAATGGAAACTGAACTGGGCAAAATTGCCGCCATGCTTCAGTCAGTAGAAAACGAACCGACTCCCCTGCAACAGCGGATGAGCCAGTTGGGAAATGTTCTAGTCTCCGGTGCCCTAGCCTTAGTCGCAATTGTCGTCATCGGCGGCATGATTACCTTCCAAAACGGCGGCATCGGTTTCGATACCAGCAGGTTTGAAGAGTTGTTAGAAGTTTCTCTCAGCATGGCTGTGGCTGTGGTTCCCGAAGGACTCGCAGCAGTCGTGACAGTTACTCTAGCACTCGGAACTAGACGGATGGTGAAGCGAAACGCCCTGATTCGCAAACTACCTGCGGTAGAAACTTTGGGTTCAGTAACAACCATTTGTTCCGACAAAACAGGTACTCTGACTCAAAATAAAATGGTAGTTCAGCTAGTCTCTACGGGCGACTGCACAGTCGCCGTCGCAGGCGACGGCTATGCCCCGATCGGAGATTTTACCGATCGCCATACATCGACCCAAATTAATAATTTAGAAGAATATCCAGAACTCGAATCTTTATTAATTGCCTGTGCAGTGTGCAACGACGCAGTATTGCAGCAAGAACAGCAAGAATGGAAGATTTTGGGCGACCCCACGGAGGGAGCTCTGCTGTGTGTAGCAGGAAAAGCAGGCATATATAAGGAAAAACAGTCTCAATTGCTGCCGCGGACGGCGGAATTTCCTTTTTCTTCCGAACGCAAGCGAATGAGCGTGATTTGCGAAGTGCCCGGCCGATCGGGAAATTCGGGATTTCCAGCAGTTGAAGGACAGCAGCCGAATTATTTGATGCTGACCAAAGGTTCTCCAGAGTTGACTTTGGAGCGCTGCAAAGGCATTATAGTCTGCGATCGAGTACAACCTTTAACTCAGGAAATGCGCGATCGCATCCTCGCCGAAAACAACAACATGGCAGGCGCAGGTTTGCGAGTCCTCGGGTTTGCGTACAAACTCTGGGAAAACGTGCCACCCGAAGGTTCTGAGGAAACCAGCGAACAAGACATGATTTGGCTGGGACTCGTCAGTATGCTGGACGCCCCACGCCCGGAAGTGCGAGAAGCAGTGGTGAAGTGCCGCGATGCAGGCATTCGGGTGGTGATGATTACAGGAGACCACCAGTTGACTGCAAAAGCGATCGCCTACGATTTAGGTATTGCTAGAGAGGGCGATCGAGTTCTCACCGGTCAAGAATTAGAAAAGCTCAGCCAAGAAGAACTCAAACAGCAAGTCGAACAGGTTAGCGTTTACGCCCGCGTCTCCCCAGAACACAAATTGCGAATAGTCCAAGCTTTGCAAAGTTGGGGCAAATTTGTGGCAATGACCGGCGACGGCGTTAACGACGCCCCCGCCTTGAAACAAGCCGATATCGGCATCGCCATGGGGATTACCGGCACCGATGTCAGCAAAGAAGCTAGCGATATGGTGCTCCTCGATGACAACTTCGCAACTATTGTCGCCGCCGCTGAAGAAGGGCGAGTGGTTTATAGCAATATTCGCCGCTTTATTAAGTACATTTTGGGCAGCAACATCGGCGAAGTTTTGACAATTGCGGCCGCACCTTTAATCGGTTTGGGAGGAGTGCCGCTGACGCCGCTGCAAATTTTGTGGATGAACTTAGTAACAGACGGCGTTCCCGCTTTGGCCTTGGCCGTGGAACCGGCGGAACCGAACGTGATGAAAAAGCCTCCTTTCAGTCCGCGAGAAAGTATTTTTGCGCGGGGTTTGGGTTCTTACATGATTCGGATCGGGATTATTTTTGCAATTTTGACGATCGCGATGATGTCCTGGGCTTACGGATATACCACCAACCCCAATCATGTCGGAGATCCAGATGCTTGGAAAACAATGGTGTTTACAACTCTTTGTTTGGCACAAATGGGTCACGCGATCGCAATTCGGTCTAACACTCAGCTAACTATCGAGTTAAATCCCTTGACTAACGTTTTTGTTTGGGGAGCTGTGATTGTTACTACTGCTTTGCAATTGATGCTGATTTACGTTCCGCCACTGAGAGCTTTTTTCGGTACTCACTATTTGTCGCCTTTTGAATTGATGGTTTGCTTCGGTTTCAGCGCCCTGATGTTTGTGTGGATTGAAATGGAAAAACTGTTTGTGCGCTTTTACAAATCTAGAAAATAGTGTTAACGGCTGACGGAGAAGGAGCGATGTTCCATTATTCGTTATACAGACCGCATGGGGCGCTATTCTAAATAACATCCGCCAGGGATTTTGACCCCTGGCTCACAGCGAAAGTCATCGCTCTAAAGACGAAATAGCTCGTGAGACGGAATTAAACATTTATTACTTCGCTATAATGTCATTGCAGGTGCAACGCAGTGAAGCGAGCCACTCCGAAAGAAATCGCAGATGTATTACTAATTATCAATTACCTATTACGAATTGCCGCTCACCGATTACTAATATTATGTATTTGAAAACGCTGCACTTACGGCAGTTTCGGAACTACTTCGATCAAAAGGTAGCGTTTGACGCTCCCAAAACCATTTTAGTAGGAAATAACGCTCAAGGAAAATCTAACTTGTTAGAAGCGGTAGAGTTGCTTTCCACATTAAAAAGCCACAGAGTATCGCGCGATCGCGATTTAATACTCGACTCAAAGCCGATCGGGCAAATTGATGCTACACTCGAACGTCAAACCGGAGCGATCGACTTAGCTTTAACTCTTCGCTCTGGGGCGCGTCGGACACTGAAGCTCAACGGTGAACCGCTGCGTCGCCATTTAGACTTTTTGAGTGTCTTAAATGTAGTGCAATTTTCTTGTTTGGATTTGGACTTAGTGCGCGGCGGGCCCGAAGGAAGGCGCAATTGGATCGATCGCTTAGTCATCCAGTTAGAACCGATTTACGCTCACATTTTGCAGCAGTACAACCAAATTTTGCGCCAGCGAAACGCTCTGTTGAAACGTTCTAAAGAAATCCGGAAAGCGGAATTTTCCGACAGTTTTGACAAAATGCGATTTATTGCACCCGAAAGTCCCGAACCGGAAAATACAAAAGACTTACCCATCCCCAATTCCCAATCCCCAATTCCCAGTTCAGAATTAGCTTTGTGGGACGCGCAGTTGGCGACAGCGGGCGCTCGCGTGATCCGCAGGCGCGATCGAATTTTGGAGCGATTGATGCCTTTAGCTCGAAATTGGCACCGTTCCATTAGTGGTTCTGCAGAAGTTTTAGATGTAAAATACGATGCTAATATTGAAGTAAGTTCGGAATTAATCGCTAAAGACAATCTCGAAGGAGTGCGACAAGCATTTTTAGAGAAAATTCAAAAAAGGGCGATCGCCGAACAGTTTCAAGGAACCACTTTAGTCGGCCCCCACCGCGACGACATTACATTTACAATTAACAATACCCCAGCTCGTCAATACGCATCCCAAGGTCAGCAGCGAACTCTGGTATTAGCATTAAAATTAGCCGAATTGCAGCTTATTGAAGAAGTCGTCGGCGAAGCGCCTTTACTGTTGCTCGACGACGTACTTGCAGAACTCGATCTGAGCCGCCAAAATCAACTTTTAGAAACAATTCAAGAACGATTTCAAACTCTGATTACTACAACTCACCTAGGCGCTTTTGATGCTCAGTGGCTGCGACAAACCCAAATTCTCTCCGTCGTTGCTGGACAAATCAATCGATTTTAGATTTTAGATTTTAGATTTTAGATTGACAAATTATCTTTTTCATGGTATTGGCACAAAAAAAACTCGAAAGTGGCATTATTAGCTCAATTCGAGATAGGATAAAGGTTAATTTTGATTGCCGCTTTCGCTTCCATTTTTCTAAACCTTATGAAGCATTACATTTCCCGTCTGTTAGCCCTGGTATTAGTTGTTGTCATCGGCGTAGCGGGCTGTACGAATGTTCCCGCCACTCTGAGTGGAGATTATGGCCAAGACACATTAGCATTAGTGAAGAGCTTGAGAACAGCGCTCACTTTGCCCGAGGGCGCGCCCGAAAAAGCCGCCGCTCAAGCCGCTGCTCGCACCAGCATCAACGATTTTTTTGCTGCATATCGCCGCGATCCCGCTCTTACCAAGCTGGCCTCTTTCACGACAATGCGGACGGCATTAAACTCTTTGGCAGGACATTACAGTTCCTATCCCAACCGTCCCGTTCCTGAAAAATTGAAAAAGCGTCTTGAGTCAGAATTTCAGCAGATTGAAGCTGCTCTTAACAGAGGAGCTTAATCTCAAAATTTAGGATCAAGGATAAATTTTAACAATTCATCTTTCATCCTTGATATTTGAGTGTGAACAATTTTTAGTAGAAATATCAACTGCTTTTAGCGCCCACTGTATCCAGGCGCTTTTTTATGCAGCATTTAGTGAAAAAATACTAAAAAATCGAACTGGGTATGAGATCAAATCCGGGCTTTTTACCCCCTTTATTTTTGAGTCCGCGAAGGCGGGTGCCTGCGCGCCAACACTTAGGCAGAGGAAATTTTGTATAACCTAGCAGCGGTTTAATCGCCCAATCTTATCTTACGCGATCGCCCTTCTTTAATTTAAATAGCCGCCCGATAGAATTTGCATTGTGCGATCGACTTGTGCCATAACTAGGTCAACCGAAAAAAGTAGAAAATTTGTAGCTGCTTGTTGAGCGCGATCACAAAAAGGCGCTCGCCACCCAATTTAAACTAGAAAACCCCATTCAACTATCCCATGAAAATTGCACCAACTCGCATCGCGAATTTTCAACACCAGCGACGCTTTTTCAGTGCGGTAACTGCTGTTTTAACCAGTAGCTTCATCAGCCAGCTTGTTTGGCCGTTTATTGAAAATCAACCAGCTTTGGCCGAAACATCAGCCTATTGCCAATTATCCCAAGAACAAGTAAATCAAAAAGAAGACTTGCGCGGCGCGGCGCTGTCAGGAAAACCGGAATCTCAGCAAGCATATTTTGCTGTTTTGAGCAAAGACGCGCGGGAAATAGCAGAATGCCGCCAAAAAACTTGGCCCGAAACCCAAGCAGTTTGGCTGCGTTTGTATCCCTGCGATGTCAGACCCGGAGAACTCGATCGAGTATTAGACAAAGTTGTGAATAAAGGCTACAACCAAGTCTATATAGAAACATTTTATGACGGTCAAGTGCTGCTACCAGTCGCAGACAATCCTACGGCTTGGCCTTCTGTTTTGAGAAATCGTGGTTACGAGAAATACGATTTGTTAGAAAAGGCGATCGCCAAAGGGAAACAGCGAGGTTTAAAAGTATACGCCTGGTTGTTCACCATGAACTTTGGCTATACCTATTCTCAGCGTCCAGACAGACAGCAAGCCCTCGCTATCAACGGTAAAAATCAGACAAGTTTAACAGCAAGTGAAGACGCAGCAATTAACGAGGACTTCGGAGAAGTTCCCGGTAATCAAGCCTTTATCGATCCGTACAACCCACAAGCACGGCAAGACTATACTTTGTTAGTAAATCAAATAGTCAAGCGCAAGCCGCAAGGAATGTTATTCGACTACATTCGCTATCTAAGGGGCGTCGGACCCGCTTCAGTTGCTACTAAAGTTCAAGACTTGTGGATTTACGGTCCAGCATCGCAGCAAGTTCTTTTGCAGCGGGCTAACAATCAGCAAGGGCGAGATTTAATTCAGCGATATTTGACTAGAGGATTTATCAATAGTAATGACGTTCAAGCAGTAGTCAAACAGTATCCAACGGAGCGAGAACCTCTTTGGCAGGGCCGAATTCCGCAGGCGATGTCAGTAGCAACTCCACCTTCTAGAAGAGAGAATGCCACATCAAGATCAGCCTCAACAAATCCCGCCGCTAACAAGCCAAACCCTGCAACTCCAACATCAAAAACGACACCGCCGCTGCCTGATACCGGCATTCTGCAAAAAGACCTGTGGAAACTAAGCGTTGCTCACGCAGTCCAAGGGATTTTAGATTTTTTGGGTATAGCAATTCAACCAGCTCAAAGGATGGGAATTCCTGTAGGAGCGGTATTTTTTCCCACTGCAAATCAAGCGATAAATCAAGGGGGATATGATTCGAGATTGCAGCCTTGGGATACATTTCCGGCTGCTGTAGAATTCCACGCCATGTCTTACGGAAATTGCGGGGATGTAAGCTGCATTGTGCCACAGGTGCAGCGGACAGTAAGTTTAGCGCCTGCGGGAGCAAAAATTATTCCTGCCATTGCTGGAGATTGGGGAAAACCTCTCCGAAATCGGCCGTCTTTGGAGATTCAAATGCGAGCAATTCGCTCTGCGACGCCGCAAATTAATGCGGTGAGCCATTTTGCTTTTGGGTGGCAAGAACCGGAGGATGAAAGGGCGCGGCAAACTTGCCGATTGTAGATAGTCCTTGACAGATAGGGTGTCATCACGTCGTTTTATTGTCGCCGAAAGAGCCTGAAAGTGTAGATTTTTTATTAAGAAACCGGGTTTTGATAGCGGAAAGGGTGGCTAGCCACGATTGATTTGCCTAAAAAAACCCGGTTTCTGCCTAAGTCTAGCTTTAGTGCGATCGAGGTTTTGCAAAAAAAAAAAATTTACCCAACTTTTAAGCTAGCAGAACAATCAGGCATAATGAGATTGTTCTAAATAAATTCTATACCTGATGAATCGCAAAGGCCATAAAAAACTGGTTATTAAAACCGTTATACTTATCGGATTGAGCATCACAATTTCTCTGTTGTCGGAAAACAGAAAAACCGCCAATTCAAATCCGCTAATACCGATCGCACCCGTTGAAAATTCCCCGCCCAACCTCCTGAAAGCCCCAAAACTAAAAACACCCCCTTCTCCCCCCGCAACTCCCTCTCCCACACCTCCCGAACAACCTTTAATCTTCGCACCGCCCGTGCAATTTCGCAGCCAAATTGTTTATAAAGCCAGTATTAACAACTCAAAAGTTATCGCCCTGACATTTGACGATGGCCCAACGCCAGAAACTTTGAAAATATTAGAAGTTTTGCAGAAACACCAAGTTGTGGGCACATTTTTCTGCTTGGGTGCAAATTTGCGGGAGTATCCAGAAATTGCTAAAAGAGTTGTGCAAACGGGAAATGCGATCGGCAATCATACTTGGCATCACTACTCTCACAATGTTACCGAAAAAACAGCATCGGATGAAATAGATAATACTGGCGTTCATATTTATCGATCGACTGGGGCAAAAAGTTTCTTGTTTCGCCCTCCCGGTGGCCGCTTAAATAACGGTTTGGCAGATTACGCTAAAAAGAAAAATTATGTAGTCGTAATCTGGTCGATCGATCCTAAAGACTTTCTGGAACCTCCGGCCGCTGCGATCGCCCATACCGTGTTATCCCAAGCTACATCGGGGGCGATCGTATTGTTGCATGACGGCGGCGGAAATCGCCAGCAAACAGTCGAGGCGCTATCTGCAATTATTCCCAAACTCAAACAGCAGGGATATCGTTTTGTCACCGTGCCGCAATTGCTGCAAATGCAAGCTGGACAAAAACAGCGAATTGCCGAGCGAAAAACCCAATGAACAGACACCTCAGCCAAATTAACTTACTCGGAATTTCATCTGCGTTCATTTGCGTTCATCTGCGGTTAAAAATCCAATTATGCTAAACTTATTAACAACCATATAAATTATGATAAAATTAATGCAAAAAATTCAATCAAGAGACATCAACCTCCGCTATCTAATTGATAACTTCGGCTTGCAGCGAGTTCGTAACAGCGAATTTTTCCGAGAATGGCAAGAAAACTTACCCGAAGTAACAGACTCAGAAAAACAATTGCTCGATCGCGTCCAAGACATATACTTCAACTTGGTAGACACCCCGCCTGTATTTGAAAATGCAGTCAAGCTAACAATCATCAGCCCCATTTTGTTTATTGCCGGTCTGTATGAGTCTCCTTTTCAAGTCAAAGCCGAAAAATCGCTCGCCATTCAAGAGGAAGACGAAGGGAGAATCATCGAAGGCAAAATAGATATTCTAATTATGAAAGCAAACTTATGGGTGACAGTAATTGAATCCAAACAACTTTCGTTTTCAACTGACGAAGCACTGGCCCAACTCCTGACATATATGCTGGCAGATCCCAATCCTGAAACTCCTACTTTTGGCATGATTTCTACAGGTGCTAACTTCTCTTTTGTGAAGTTAGTCACAGGGGAAACTCCCCAGTATGCGCGATCGGCTGAATTTGTTATTTCCAACCCCGGCAATGAATTGTACCGAGTGTTGCAGATTTTAAAACGCCTGAGTAAACTTTCAGACTAGCAATAAAAGCCATTTTGAGTTATCTTTCAAAGCAGACAATATCTAATATCTCAAATTTCAAACTGGTGCGAGCATGGTAAATTACTGGATAGTTGGCGCTGTGGCAATAGCTTCTGTCTGCTGGGCAGAAATAATACGAGACTTTTATCACGTCGTGTCCCATTATTGGGCACCCCTGCAAAAGCTGCACACTTGGCATCACCGGGTTTTTCGCCCGAATTTGACCCCCGTCAGCGAGACAATTTATAAGCAAGCACACTGGCGTCACGACGTGCCCGAAGCTGCGGCGATGATGGTTTTAGGCTTGTTGCTGTGGGTTGTAGGTTATTTTGGGCTACCGGAATATCACTGGGGCGCAGCAGCGGGTTGTATTTATACTTTAGGCTTTTTGTTGAGCGCGATCGCCCGCGGGTGCGGCATCAAAGGCGCAGACGAATTAACCGACATCACCCACCAACCGGGAGACTTTCTGACTCCCCCTGGCAAGTGGTTAGTTAATAAACCTTATCACTGGCGGCATCACTTCGACAATCAAAATGCTTACTATTGCGGTACTTTCACCTTAATAGATAAACTTATGGGTACAGCACTTTCTCTCAAAGGCAAAACTGTAGCCGTCACCGGTGCATCGGGAACTTTAGGGCGTTTGCTACTCAAACACCTGCACAAAGCTGGCGCAAAAGTGATCGCCCTCACCTCTGGAAATGAGGAAATTACTTTGGATGTAGACGGCGAAAATTTACCTGTAAAAACCGTAACTTGGCAAGCTGGCCAAGAGGCAGACTTAGCCCTATTTTTAGAAAAAATCGATATTCTCGTCATCAATCACGGGATTAATGTACACGGAGAAAGAACAGGAGAGGCGATCGCCAACTCATACGAAATTAACACTTTTTCCGCGTGGCGGCTGATGGAACTCTTTTTCTTAACAGTCCGTACTAACGAAAACATCGCTTGCAAAGAAGTCTGGATCAACACTTCCGAAGCAGAAGTAATTCCCGCTGTCAGTCCCCTGTACGAACTCAGCAAGCGCGCCCTGGGAGATTTAGTCACCCTGCGCCGGCTGGACGCGCCCTGCATCGTTCGCAAACTCATTTTAGGGCCGTTTAAAAGCAACTTAAACCCGATCGGCATTCTGTCTCCAGATTGGGTAGCGCAGCAAGTTGTCAAACAAGCTAAAGCCGATGCGCGCAACATCATCGTGACAATTAATCCTTTGACTTTTATCGTTTTTCCAGTCAAAGAGTTTTTTGTTTCTCTCTACTTCCAACTCTTCAGCCGGAAAGCGATTTCAGAGATTAAAGCAGCGGCGGTTTCAGAAAAATCTAGCGTTGAATCTAAGATTAATTAATGAACAAGAAACCCGGTTTTTTACATAAACCGGGTTTCTAACTTGGGATGTAATACCCCTTCGATTCTTTTGTCCCTCTCTGTGGAGACCAAATTTTGTGTACAATCGGTTTCAACCGCCGCGTATTATTTAATTACTAACCTCAGCCATTTCAATGACGCGACCGTCATAATCCTTGACCAAAAAATTCAGCGGCTTTTCCCGGCGAATTTTATAACTAATGCCGCGAGTTTGTACCCTCATCAATAGCTGATCCAAACACTCGCGATCGAAACAAACATGACGTTCGCGATTTTTTTCCCCTACACCAGCGCCGCTAATGATATGCAACTGCGTATTTTTCATCAACTGATACCACAAACCCTCGGGACTGCCCAGCGTTTGAGAGCTCGTTGCCCTCCCGACATTCGGCGACAAATACAGCGGATCAATACCAGTTGTACCCAAAGTTTGCTCGTAATTGTAGTAGTAGTGCAGCGGCACTTCTGCTACGGGCAGGTTTAGCATACCTTCATAGAACTCCCTCGCTTGTCCGAGATCCGATACCATTACCGTGTGGACCTTCGGAGCACTGGTGAGAAACATCCACATCGCCCCCGCATAGGCGGCCAGCAGCATCACCATAATTCCTTGAGTCGAAAACAAGCTGTCCAGGGGCAGGGACGGCAAAAAAGAGCTCAAGTACAAAGGCCGAAGTCCAAAAGCAATAAAACTAACTGCTAGAGTCATGAATTATAAGAAAGGGTAAACAACGAAATTTAGGAAGATTGCAGTCGCGATCGCCCGCGAGACTTAAACTATTAGCTTAGCCATCTATGTTAGCAAAAACTAGCGGTTAAGCCCTACCCGATGAAAGTCTTTGTATACGGCACACTCAAACCGGGGGAGTCCAACTACCTCCGCTACTGCGAAGGAAAAGTTGTGGATGCTTGCCCCGCGATCGCCCGCGGTCAACTTTTTGCGCTGCCGATCGGCTATCCTGCGATGATGGCCGGAGATGGCACAGTCTGCGGTTTTCTCCTTTGTTTCGCAAACTCGGCTATTTTGGACGATTTAGACCGACTGGAAGACTATGATCCGCTGCGGGAACCGACACAAAACGAATATCAGCGGCAGGAAATTGAAATCTTCGATCGACACCTCAAACCTCTAGGGACGGCTTGGGCATACTTCATGTTACCCGATCGCGTTCGTTCTCTAGGAGGCATCTGGCTGCCCCACGGCAGGTGGGAAAATCGGTTTTTCACCAAATAAGGTAGTTAATGCCGATGAGCTTAGGAAATTGCCATTGCAGGGGGCGAAGGTGGCTCGAACCTGTAACCGTAACCCCGAATAGTTTTAATAAACTGCGCTCCAGTATCATCAACTTGAATCATTTTCTTGCGAATCTGACCGATATGTACGCTAACAACTTTCTCTTCTCCTGTGTCGTTGCAGTTCCACCCCCAGATTTTTTCGATTAGCTGTTGGCGACTCCAAGATTGACCGGAATGACTAGCCAAAAAATACAAAATATTAAATTCCAAGGCTGTTAACTTGATAATTTTGTCGTTGAGTGTTGCTTCCCGACGCGCTGAATCGATCGCGAATTGATCGAATACAATACGTGATGAAGTGACAGACCTCATGCGTCTCAACACCACTTCTATACGAATTGCCAACTCGGCCAAACCAAAGGGTTTACAGATATAATCATCAGCACCGGCGGACAGGACTTTAAGTTTATCAGCTTCGTCCGTGCGGCTGCTTAGGATTACCACAAAAACATTAGTACGACGCTGCATTTCTTGGCAGAGCTGATAGCCTGTAGTATCGGGCAAATTCCAATCAAGAACGACTAGCCGTGGCTTGAATTTTTCAAACAATGTTAAAGCCGTCTCGCCATCTGCTGCCGAATCTACTTGATATTTCTGAGTTAAAAAACGATGTACGAGAGTGCGGATGGATGGGTCATCATCCACAACGAGAATCTTGGGAGCAGTATCAGTAGTCATCACCAAAAAATTTATTTTTGTTATCACTTGAAAGTTGGCAATTACAGAACAGCCTCTTTAGTCAAGCATAAATCCCAGCTCGCTCCAAATAACTGGCAATTCTTCAATCAACTTAGCTTGGAGGTCAAAAGGCTCTCCCATATCCCAAATCTTGAGTTCTAGGCGTTCGTTAAATACGGTTATTTCAAGGTTGATGGGAGTTTCAAAGGGCAGATTTTTGTGAGCGTGGCGAACAGCATTCGTAAACCCTTCGATCGTAGCAAGTTTGCACTGCTGCAAAACACTAGCTCGATCCACCATAAAACTTGAGCAACACTATTGAGGTCAGTATTTAGTTGAAGGTGAATTGTTTTAATTGGCTGGTTATAAGTTTGAAAAACTTGGTGAGTTCGTTGCTTTTTCCACCCCAAAACAAAGGCGTTTAAAAAGTCAAGTACCCGCTTCAAATAACCCGAGCTAGTGGGAGGTTGGGGTGGTCTTATACCTGGATGGAAATCTTTCACAATTGACAGACAATTGCCATGGTCAGAAGTGCGTGTATAGCTGAGCTTATCGGCAATTTTGCTAATAAGTTTTATGCCTATTCCACGGGAGGGAATTTCATTGAAATTATTTCTCATGTTGCTATCCTTTCTCATCATTTAATAGGTGATTTTTAGAGACACAAGAGAGTGGCATTCTGAAGGGTTAATTTGGCATGATTTATACCTGACTTTTCCCCTATGCCGTGCATTTGTTGTCAGGATCATTTTCTCTTTTTTGCTGGGGTCTTGACAAACTCAGTTTGCGATCGCTAAACTGATCGAAAACTGACATTGACAATTAGAGAAGTAAATTATATAATGACGACCCTCAAAGCCTCTGAGGAGGGATTAGTAAAAATTAGGCAAGCTAGAAGAGAAAGGGGAGGGACGATAGAAGACCCCAGATGGCTAGTAGAAGCTAGTCAAAAATTAGAACCAGATCGAACTTGGACAGAGGCCGGGCCCTATGCCGATGGCCTCTCGCTGCCAACTTGGAGGCGTTTTTTAGGAGGAAGAGACCCAATTAAAGCTAATGCTTTCAAGGCTTTCTGCACGGTTTTGCAGTTGAATTGGGAAGAAATTGTCGATCGTCCTCCTTTAGCCTCCCCTTACCAAGGGGGGGTTGGGGGGGTTAGAGATTTTCGCCAACAGCCTATTGATTCCCTAGTGCAAGAGATCCGGCAAAAATGCCACAGCAAAATCCAACAGCTTTACAGCAAAATGCAACTGTTGGATATTGCACAGCCCGTTGATGTCAGCAACCTCTACGTTGAAGTCAACATTTTGGAGGAAATTACCAGTTGGCAGCCGGGAGAAATTAGCGATTTACTCAGAGACTTCAACCCAGATGCAGATAACTTTAACCGCTTGGGTTTAGGCAAAGTGCGCCAGAAACGAGTACCAGGATTGGATGCGGTGAAATCTCACTCTAAATTGATGGTACTCGGCAAACCTGGTTCCGGTAAAACTACCTTTTTGAAACACATTGCCATTCAGTGCGATCGCGCCAAATTTGAAGCACACAAAATACCGATTTTTATCCCTCTGAAAACCTTTGCTGAAATCCCTAATTTTGACTTATTAGAATATATCAGCGACGAATTTGCCACTTGCGGAGTTGAGGGGCGATCACAAACTGAATTCGCACTCAGTCAAGGCAGAGGCTTGATTTTATTGGACGGCTTAGACGAAGTGCCAGAATCAGATAGCGATGCAGTCGTCAGACAGATTCGTCAGTTTGTCCAAAAGTATTACAACAATCAGTTTATAATTACCTGTCGAATTGCCGCTGCTAAGTACCGATTTCACGACGAAGCTTTTACCTGTGTTGAGGTAGCCGATTTTAATAACAAGCAAATCGCTGCCTTTGCGCTCAATTGGTTTGTGGCTTTTTCCCATAATCTGGAGGCAGGGAAAGCTTTAGCCTCTCAATTTGTAGAGAAGCTGAAACTGCAAAAAAATCAGCAAATCCGAGAACTGGCAGTAACGCCAATTTTGCTTAATCTGACTTGTTTAGTATTCCAAGCCAAAGTAGATTTCCCATCCAACAGAGCCAAGTTGTATGAGGAAGGACTGGAAATTATGCTCAGAAAATGGGATGAAACGAGAGGCATTCAACGGGATGAAGTTTATCGTAATTTAAATTTTTCCCACAAGCAACATTTACTTGCTTTTGTGGCAGCTATTACTTTTGAACGGGGCGATTACTTTTTTGACAAAAACACAGTTCAGCAATTGATTGCCGACTATCTAGCTAACTTGCCCGATGGCACAACTGACCCCGTTAAGTTCGAGATCCATAGTGAGGTTGTGCTGAAGGCGATTGAGGCACAACATGGATTATTAGTGGAGAGGGCAAGAGGGATTTATTCGTTTTCTCATCTAACATTCCAAGAGTATTTCACTGCTAGACAAATTGTTAAAAATTCCGCTCCCCAAGCTTTGGAAAAACTGGTCAGCCACCTAACCGAGAAGCGTTGGCGAGAAGTATTGTTCTTAGCAGTTGGGATGTTGCAAAAAGCTGATGACTTGTTACTGTCAATGAAACAGCAAGTTGATGGACTGGTCGCTGATGATGAGCAGTTGCAGCAGTTCCTAATGTGGGTAAGAAATAAATCTTTTTCCATTGAGGCTCCCTATAAACCATCAGCTATCCGCGCTTTTTATCTGGGTCGAGAGATAGAGCGCGTTAGTAACCCTCGTTCTAACTTGAATTTTGACTTAAATTTGATCCGTATTCTTGCTTATGCCGTTGACCATACCTTTAAACCACCCCTTGAACTTTTTTTCTTGGACTTTACTTCTTATTATGACAATGAACGTGACTCTGGCTTGACTACTGAACGCCACTCTGACTTGGCTACTGATATTGTTCTTGATGTGGCAATGTTTTATGCAATTGACCTTAATATTCCCTATACTTATGCTGCTGCATCAGGTCGCAATCTTCTCTCTATCCTCGCCTTTACTCTCAATTTAAATCTGGAACCAGAATTGAAGCAATCTCTGCAACAACTCAGAGACCAACTATATGATTCAGCATATACAAACAGAATACAGGAGTGGTAGAAAAGCGAGCGGGAGTGGTGGAATGCTAAAGGTCGAGATTGGACTCAGCAATTAATAAATGTGATGATTAAGTATCGCAATATAGGTCGCAATTGGAGCTTCAGCGAACAACAGAAGTCATTGCTGAGGAAGTATTATGATGCTAATAAATTGTTGGTAGATGGGCTCAATAGCGGTTGTAATTTATCTCCTGCTGTGCGGCAGGAAATTGAGGAGACATTGCTGTTGCCGATCGCAAATCTGCAAAAAACCGATCACAAGTGCGATCGCCCGCTCTAATTCCCCTCGCTACCTACTCCGATATCAAGATGCGATCGCCCCACAATACGTCATTCAAAGCCAGGAAAATGTCAAAGGATATATTCACCTTGAAAAACTGGGAAAAACGGCGAAAAGCCCCCTTTTTTAGGGAGCTTCGCGACTTCCGTTATTGTTCAAAACAGAAATTCTACTGCGCCTTTGGCAATGACTTTTGAGGGGTTGCTACACCAACTTTGGGAATATCCATTATAGGTGCATTCACGCCAAGCATCAAATCGTTGGGATTAACAATCTCCACCAGTGGCTCGTTCAAAGCCACAATCAAACCGTCAGATTCAGCAGGAACGGGCGATCGAGCAAACTGGGGAGCAAACAATTGGCGGCCGCCAGCGACACCAGACACCACCGCAATCAACAAAGCTGCGATCGCACCTCCACCCAAAATCCAAGCCCGTTTCGGCTTGCGTTCCACCCGCTGCAAAACCTTCGCCGCCAACTCCTGTGCAGATTGTTCCGCTGCAGGCACCGGCATTGACTGAAAACCCCGCTGCATCATCAGCAGTCGCGAGTACAAACGTTTCGTAGTGGGGTCATTTGTCAGCCATTCCTCAACTTGCCTGCGTTCTGCAGCCGTCACTTCGCCGTCGAGGTAGGCACTCAGCAATTCAAATCGATCGCGCATCATAGTAGTTACATTGCCCTGGGCATAATTGTTGTTAACTTGAGTTTCAGCGAGTGAATCCCCGACACCTTGCTGATTCTGATTTTTATCGGATTCAAAATTACCATTCATATTTCACACTTGCTCTAATTGGGGAATCACGCACTCGCTATTAGAATGATTTACTGCTTATTTATATTTTAAAAGAGAAGTTTTGATGTCACAGCAAATATCACCAAATCTTCTTAACCCGCCTCTGAAATTACTCTTGCTAATTACCATCGAGATATTTTTGCAATTCCAACTGCAATCTTTGGCGAGCTCTAGCAATTCTCGACTTGACTGTTCCCAGAGAAACTCCGGTCATTTCGGCTATTTCCTCATAGGCTAAACCTTCTATTTCTCTCAAAACAATTGTCGTGCGGAATACTTCCGGCAAATCTGCGATCGCCACCCGCAACTGGTCGTAAAATTCTCTAGTCGTCAAATCTTCATCAGGTCCCGGACTGTCGGCCGGAATTTCCCAATCCACCTCGCCATCTTCCAGAGCACGGGGTACGTCGAGAGACAGCGGAGTTCGCACCCGCTTGCGCTTCCGCAACTCATCGTAAAACAAATTAGTGGCGATGCGGCTCAGCCAGCCCCGAAATTTAACAGGCTCTTGCAAGCGGTTAATATTGCGGTAGACCCGAATCCACACTTCCTGAGCCAAGTCTGCTCGGTCTTGCCAGTCAGGGGCCAAGTGATAGAGTACCCTGTCTACGTGGGACTGATACCGCTTCAACAGTTCTGAAAAGGCAGTGCTCTCAGGTCGATTTCCTTCCTGACAACGCAATACCAAGTCATAATTAGAGAGTTTTTCGGCTGGCAATTGCACTCTTTGAACGGTCGCCACAACCGCAGACCAGGACACGGAAATAAAGTCGCTCATCGGTGGAATTGGCTCATCGAACATTCCACATTTTTTGACGTTAGCAGATCGCGATTGGTTCCCGCCCTCGGAAACTGCGATCGGCTTGAGTCATCAGACAGTCAATGACTGCTTACTAATGCCCGACAACCTCGCACGCTCCTATACTAACCCAACTGCTAGAACCGTCGGCCCAATGTTCCTTTTTCCAAATCGGTACGTTGTGTTTGAGCGTATCTATGGCGTACTGGCAAGCTGCAAAGGCTGAGTCCCGGTGGGGACAGCCAACAGCCACCAGTACGCTGATTTCTCCAACCTGCAAGTGTCCGACGCGGTGGTGAATGGCGACCCGATTGACATTGGCCCACTGGCGGCGGATTTCCGTAGCGATTTGCTGGAATACTCGCACGGCCATCGGTTCGTAGGCTTGATACTCTAGGGAAACTACAGCTTGACCGTCAGTTTGGTTGCGGACTGTACCGCTCATCATTACCACGGCTCCGTTCGCGGGGTCATCTGCCAAAGCGTATATTTCCTCTACAGACAACGGCGCTATGGTAATGGCGAAGCTGTCTGATTCATGGCATTGAGGAATTGTGCCGATCGAAAGTGCAGCGCTAGATTTCATTGCCAAAGAAGTGGTGGTGGAGAAGTTAATTGATCTTGACACAAATCAAGTCGCGATCGATCTTGCATCCTTGTCCGGGAAACGGGGCGGCTAATGTTGAGACCCATCTCGTAGCACGGGTGAGGATCAGACGCCATTGCCCCCAACTTCTGCACGAGTGCGATCGGCTACAATATGACTCACCAAAACCCAATTAATACCGTGCTTCAAGACGAGCCGGATGCTTTTTGGATCAAATTAACTGCCCATATTGCTGTAGCAACTCAATAAATAAGCACACCCAATAAGTAGTGTCATTCGTCACTCAGTACAAGCAATCTCAAACCTCAAACGATTACTTTCTTCCCTTTTGAATGACACAGTTAAGTTTAATTCTGCCTTCCTAGTTAATCCTCCTAGCCCAAATCTTTAAGCAGCAGATGTAAACTTTATTTATTTTTTTGTTCCGGAAAGCTACTTAGATGGCATGATATACCTGTGCAGGATTCAGGAAAATTGGCGACTACTCAGCCAAAGCAAGACCGTAACGCCCTCTTGTGCCTTTTCTGAAACAGAAGTTAATGGTTTGGGCTGTTAATTGAGGTTTCGACCTGAGTCTGCACCAACAAATGTTAACAACAATCACGAGGAAACTATGGAAGCACTAGCATTGAGCCACTCTTTTGTTGCTTATGAATCTCCAGAGTCCGAAGTCCAACTGGAATTGAAAATTCCTAATTCTGCATGGGTAGGCGTTGCAGGTATGGCAGTAGCTCTATCTGTTCTGGGTGTCGGTGGTGAAGCGCAGGCAAGTTGCGGCTACAGTCACTGCGGCGGCCACAGCCGTCACAGCTACGCCGAAGTTGCCACCAACGGCGGCCGACTAAATATCCGCCACCGCCCCGATGGCTGTTCTCATGTCATCGGCAAGTTATACGATGGAGACAATGTGGCATTGACCGGTCGTTACAGAAACGGCTGGGCTCAACTGGAAGGTGGCGGCTGGGTGTCAACCTCCTGGCTCTCCTAACTCTTAACTAGAGCAATTTAAATTTCTAGAAAGAGTTTTAATCGTTACCCGGCCATACTGGGTAACGATTATTGTAAAGAGGCGATCGCTCCTGAAAATAATCGAATATCCGAAATCCATTACTAACAACTAACAGCCTAAACTTTACCGCCGCCGATTAGATAAAGTAATGCCATCCGCACCGCCACACCGCTGGTAACTTGCTGAGAAATCAGGCTAAACTGGGCATCATCCATCAAATCCGAACTAATTTCCACGCCGCGGTTAACCGGGCCTGGGTGCAACACCTTCACATCCGGCTTGCAGAGTTTGAGCCGATCGCGCGTAATCCCGTACAAAGAATGATACTCTCGTAAGCTCGGCAGTAAATGGTCGCTCATCCGTTCCTTTTGCAGCCGCAAAGTCATCACAAAATCAGCATCAGCCAAAGCAGGTTCAAGCTGCCAGTGCAAAAATAATTTGCCTTCCCTACCATCGCCACACTCAGCAAACAACAGCGGCAGCAAAGTCGGGGGCCCTGCCAAATGAACCTCTGCCCCAGAAGCCGTTAGACTCCAAATATTAGACCTAGCCACCCGCGAATGCAAGATATCGCCCACCACAGCAATTTTTTTGCCCGCTAAAAGTTCCAGCCGCGGACGTTCGGTATCTAACAGAGCACAAATAGTAAATAAGTCTAGCAAACCTTGCGATGGGTGTTCGTGCTGGCCGTCTCCAGCATTCAGAACGCTGACTCTCGAACCCAATCGATCCATTTCCGAAGCAATGGTGCTGGGAACTCCCGCTTGTTCGTGCCGGATTACCATCAAATCCGTTCCCATCGCCAGATAAGTCTTAGCCGTATCCAGAATAGTCTCCCCCTTCGTCAGAGAAGAACTTCCCGGGGTAAAATTTAGCGTATCCGCCGACAGCCGCTTCGCCGCCAACTCAAAACTATTACGAGTCCGGGTAGAAGGTTCAAAAAACAAATTCGCGACCACTTGACCCTGCAGGGCCGGCACTTTCTTCGTGCGGCGGCCGAGCACCTCCCGAAAACTGGCTGCTGTTTGCAGCACCGTATCGTATTCGTCCGAGGTAAAATCAGCCAGAGTGAGAATGTGTCGCCTTGTCCAAGTCATACAATTTTAGATTTTAGATTTTAGATTTTAGATTTATTGAATCAAGACGGACGATGGGTTTGAAACTTGCCTGCTGGCCCACGTGGGCCAGCCTAGAATGTTCGATCGACATTTAGGGGTGGCAATCAACAGTATCCAACAATTTTTGATCGCTTTTGCGGTCAGTAGAGTTATAATCAGTTTATGTAGCTCAGACCCCACTCTCACAGCGAACCCAGCGTCGAAGGTGAAACACGTGTGGTTTACCCGCAGGAAAGCGGAAATTACGCTGTAGCAGCGAAAGCGCAGTAGTTGCAGTTTCTCCTACGCAAACTCAGCCTTGTCAAGAACAAGCCGAACGTAGCCCTTGCATCTACCACTATGTGGAAACAACGATGTGGAAACAATCGAGGCGGCCAACCTCCCACTGTCGATCGACAGCATATAGCGGGACATTTTAAAGATGATTAATTCTTTGAAGTCGGTCTTGACTCTTCAGTCCTGCTTATAGGCCCTTGTCAAAACAAACTCTGTTAAGATACAAGTTGAATATGTAGCTTCCCGACAAAAATCTACACGTATCTTGGCGAGACTGTTCTTGGCGAAACTGCGGTAAAAAGTGAGAGCTGGGAAGTGGTAATTACACAAGATTTAAACAATTCAAGAGGTATTATGAGCCAGCAGGTTATACAGCCGATGGTTAAGTTCCAGCGTCAGGTGCATTCTCTCGTCACGTCTGACATTATCAAGCCGACAGACAGTATTTGGAAAATTGCTCTACTTTACGGCGACGAATGGCCGTATTGGAAACAGCAATTGTTAGAGTTTGATTTTTCTATGCAAGACCCCGTGAGCGAGTTGATAGCTGTAGAAGCTTGGGACGAAGAATAACAGAGGAGACGAAGGACTGGGGTGTCGGAGAGAAATTTCGAGGCGATCGGGTAAATTTTCTTTCATAAATTTCCGTTGCTAGCTTCTTCCCTCTTCCCTCTTCCCTTTGCGCTCTTCCTAATGACTTGTGACTTTTGGCTTTTGGCTTTTGAGTTTTAACTTCTGACTTTGGTTAAACCGAAGCTGCTAAAGCTCTAGCTAATTGTTGAGCAGTTTGAAAGCGATCCCCAGGCTTAGCTGCCGTGGTTCGCAAAATGGTATCTCGCAGCTTGGGGGCGATGGTCGGGATATTTTCGAGCTTAAACCCGTAACCTCCAGCTATTTTCCCGTAAAAGTTTTGAGGGCTTTGGGCCGTCAGCAAAAAAATCAAAGTAGGCCCAATAGCATATAAATCCGACTGAGGGAGAGGCTGTCCCCGGTCTTGTTCTGGTGCGGTGTAGCCTTCAACGCCGATGCGAGTCCCTGGAGGAGTGCCGATTTCTTTAACGGCTCCAAAATCCAGCACTGTAATGCAATTGTCGCGGTGGCGCACCAGCAAATTAGCAGGTTTAATATCCCGGTGGACGATCGGGGGTTTTTGAGAGTGAATGTAGTCCAAAACCTCACAGGTTTGGATCATCCACTCTATTGCTTGTTGGGGAGGAACAGGCCCGCGGTTGTAGATGCGTTTTTCTAAATCCTCGCCATGGAGCATTTCCATCACCAAGTATTTTTTGCCACCTTCCACAAAGAAGTCAAAAAACTGAGGAATTCCCGGATGGTGGAGGGCATTGAGAGTTTTAGCTTCACGTTCAAACAGTTCTTGAGCTTTGGCGATTTGAGCCATATCAGCATTCATTTCCTTGAGGACTACCAGAGAAGCTGCGGGGGAACTTCCGGGTTGTTGAGCTTTCGCTTTCTCTCGATCCCAGGCTAAAGTCGTTGTCCCCATACCGCCTTGGCCCAAAGTTCTCAGCACTTGGTAGTGGCGCACCGTGCGATCGACTTTAATCGGTTCCCCGCAGTGGATGCAGAATAAATTCCCCGGCGGGTTTCCCGCGTGGGTACACCTCGGTGCCACGAGATTGACGGTGGAGTTCGCCTCAATCTTGCCACCGAGTTCAATAGTAACCACTTGGAAATGCAGAATTGGGCCCCCCCGCGCCAACTGGATCAGGGCACCGTCCGATATCCAACCCTGAGACATCAGAATACCGTTAACCAAAGTCCCATTTGTCCCGGAATTGACTAAATACCACTGACTCGACGTGCCGCTATTAACTCTTTGCAATTCCAGATGCTGCCTCGACACTAGAGCATTGGGGATCACAACGTGATTTTCAGGAGAGCGGCCGATGCGAATAATGGATTCGCTCTCGAAACTCCACTGTTGCAGGGGGGTCTGTTTGTCAGGATCTAAAAGAGTCAGCAGCATTTTTGATTGATGTGGTTGAACTCCCTGATGTGGCAGTGAGAGTTGGCGGGAATTTACAGATTAGGGGCGTAGGGCTTTGAAAAATTAGAAATTAAAAATTAATTATGAGCTTCACAGGTGAGTTTCACTAAAACTTTATAATATCCTGATTGTGATTAAAGATTCCATAAACAATTAAGTTATAAATAGTTTTTGGGAAACAATTATCCCTCAAAATTCATAGGGGTCGATCGCTCATGAAAACACAGTCGATCGATTTAACACTTGAAAATACAAAAACTAGGTAAACTATCGCTAAACTTTTACGTAAATTTGATGTTGCAGGAGGTTGTGATTTACGTCCGACATCATGTAGGGCGGGCTATTCCCGCCTATACCACATTGCCCCGATAGCGATCGGGTATAAAACAGATTTCGCATCAGCCCACCTGCTGCCTCACTTCATTTTAGTTTAAATTTTTTCATTAGACTAACTCTTTCTGTAAGTGAAAGCTCTTTCAAATATGATCAATCCACTTACTATCAAGCTACTTTTTTCAGGAGATTCCCTGAACCGAGTCTCAAAATTAAAGCTACGGATAAATGGTTTGTCCTCCAAAGCTTTTCTGCAATCGTATGGGTCTGTAATCAGTTTTTTAACACTCAAACCGAAGCTGTTTTAACACCGGATACCTAAAAACAGAGCGAGCAGTAAAGCCTTGCCCAGAAACGGCAGAAGCTGTTTTTTTTCTCTGCAACAATTGCAGGTTTAACCCAGGCAGTCACGGGGGAAAGACGCTACCTTGGAAAAAGTTGGCAGCATCCAAATTCTAAAATCGAAATGCGCCTACCTGCGCCCGAATGATAATTGCCGTGATATTGTCGTGACCGTTGCGTTTGTTACCCAGTTCAATCAACTGGGCAACTCCCTGGTCGAGATCAGCTTGGGGATTGAAAAGGGGTTCGAGAGTGTTCTGCCAGTGAGTTTCCAACAAATCATTATCTGTCAGGCCGTCGGAAGCCAAAATTAATAAGGTATCTTCGGACAAGTCTAAAAACTGCACGTCAGGCTTGAGAAAATTACTGTCTCGCGGGCCGAGGGCTTGAGTTAGTTGATAGGCGTCAGGACGGGCATAAGCAGTTTCAGGGTCAACCCCGCGCTTAATTTCGCGCTGCCCTACTTCGTGGTCTGAGGTAATTTTTTCTAGGGTTTGTCCCTTTCTCAGTCGGTAGAGGCGGCTGTCGCCGACGTGGGCAACGGCGAATTGGGTGTCTTGAACTAAGACTGCGACTAGAGTTGTACCCATGCGGGCGCTGCCGGAGCGTCCGTCCTTTTGATTGATTTCAAAGATGGCTTTGTTGGCTAGCAGCACTCCCTCGCGGATGGTGTCTGCCGGAGGTAGTTGATTTTCCCAACTGGTTTGAAAGAATTCTCTGAGGGTTTCAGCCGCTAGTTGACTGGCTACTTCTCCGCTGTCGTGTCCGCCCATGCCGTCGCAGAGAATGTAAAGCCCTTTGGTTTGAAAGATGCGACCGAAGGAGCTTTCGAGTTTGTTGAGCTGAGTCCAGATGCTGAAGAAGTCTTCGTTGTGGTCGCGCGTGCGGCCAACATCGGTGAGGCCTGCGTCTTCTAAGCTGTAAATCTGGAGAGGCATGGGCTGGGTTAAGACTTCGCCAACCTCGGGGGGGGACTCGTCGGGGCTGCGGTAATGCCTGCGCGTCGGGGTTGAGCTTGGTGAAGGTGCGGGTTGGAGTTCGAGGGGAACTGTTTCTAGGCGCGATCGCAATTCTTCTATTGTGTTAATCTCGCCTCTGTACATTTGTTGCAGGAGTTCGAGCAATGCGCCAAACTGAGTGCGATGATCGGACTGGCTAAATATCACCTGCCACAGTTGCCCCAAATCTACCAGTTGCAGGTTTGAGCCGGCGGGTTCGGGATAGAGGTATTGCAGCCGCAAAGAAGCCAAGGAAAAGGAAGAGTCGGGGTTGACTCGCAAATTAGTCAGTTCCAACAAGCTTTGCCGACAGCGCCAGGGTTCTAGGGCAGCCCACAGTTCTGTCATTTCGTGTAGCCAGTATAAAATTTGCTGGATGGAAGTTTCGGGTTGATTCCACCGTTCTACCAGCAGCGGCCATTGGGAGCAGTCTTCTAGCAGCAGCACTGCCTGTTCGTTGTCTGACCAGCTATCGTGAATGACTGGCAGGTTTTGAGAGAATTGCCACCGGAGTGCCAGATAAGGTTCAGCTATGCCTTGGCAAAGCTCTGCTAAAGCGGAATTGGTTGAATTTTCTCCACCTTTGATTACTGCGGTGTAGGGGGATGTTCGTCTGGCGACGCTGGCAGAGTTGGCTGCTAGCATGGCTTTGAGGGGTGACATTTCCAGCGGCTGACAGTCCAATACTGTTACTTCTACTGTGTCGGAGCGTTTTCTCGGCGGCACGGTTTCTAGGAGTTGGTAACGCTGCTGAGTGTCTAAATAAGCTCCTGCTTGCTGGGAAGGGATTAAATATTCTGAATTGGCGACGGGGAATTCTGGAGATGGGGGGGAGATGTCAGCTATGTTTGCGCTGTCGGAGTTCTCTGTTGCTTCCTGGATTTGTTTAGGCTGTGGTGCGGTTGTAAAATTCGCCTCAGATGGGGTTATTTCGCGCTCTGGTGCTGTAGTAGAGCTTTTTTCGGTTGTTTGAAAGGATGCTGGTGCGATCGCCCCCACGGCTACCACAGCGTCACTTTCTGTGCTGCTGAATTCGCCGTCGCTTGGCTGTGGAGAAGTTGATGCGACTGCTATTGGGGGTTCGGCTGGGGTGGTGATTTCTGTTTTAATGGCGTCTGTGATTGGTTCAGCAGAGTTTTGGGGCGATGTAGTTTGTGGAATTATGTCGGGTTTTTGCGGAAACTCGGCTGGGGGTAGGGTGGACTCGTCTGCCTCGACTGCTGGAAAATTCGATCGACCGCAGATAATGGCCCGCCACACTTGACCTGTTGCGACGCCGCAATTCTGACATTCTTTGGCGCTAAAAGCGACTTGGGCACCGCATTCGTGGCAAGGTTTGTAAATTAGGGAATTTCCGCATTGTTGACAAAACTTGTTTGGATTGGGATTTTCAAATTGGCAGCGGGGACAGAGAAGCATAGGGGTTTTAAATTGGAGATGGGCGATCGAGTTTGGCGGTGGGGAGTTTTGGGTTTTGGCTTGTGAGCTAGGAGTTATGAGTTTTGGGCCTGACTGGCAACGGATAACTCTCATTGCCCTATGCCTTATTTTATCGGGATGAATTCAGAAGTAAGATATTTCTTAGAACTGAGATGTTGCATCCGTGTCAGGAATAGGCCTCTAAGCCACATCTACAACAACCTCTCTCACTTCACAGGCGAGAAAGCCAGCTCCACCGCCGCGAGCGAGCGCGGGCCCCACAAGAAAAGTTATCTCATGAGTGGAACTCTCATCTTGCCTATGCTTAACAATGGTGGCAGATATCAGTTAGAAAAGATTTGCTGTAGAATCTTCTTGGAAAACGGTCTCTCGGGCGATCGACACAATGGTGGAAAGGGGTACTTCACAGAAATATTTCCGCCGGAATTGTTCTTCGGAGACTGCTGCTAGGAATTGCGCTGCAAAACGTGCGGCGATGGGGGAATTTGGCACTGAGGATTGGATGGATTGGCTATGTAATAACTGTTGGGGGATTTGCTCTGGGGCGTCTTCCTGCTGTGCGGTTTCGGGTTGTCTGGTGATGTGGAAAGCTCGATCGCGATAATTGATTTTGAAACCGAGATATGTTAGGGTTTTGAACCCCAGTTGCAGGGAGGTGTCGCTGATGCCGAGTTTTTGGCGGAGTTGCTGTCTGGTGACTGGTTTTTTTGTGCGGCTGAGGTATTTGGCGATGCCGATTAGCTGTTGGCAGATTTGCTGTGGGGGTACGAGTGGGGGTAATGTGTAGGCGATCGCGAGTTTTTTCTGAGTGTGCTGTGCTTGCCGAAACCAGATCCGCAGTTCGTCCCAGCTTGCGGGGCATTCTTTGAGGACGATCGAGTTTTCGCGATCGACCATTTCGGAATTGTAAACTAGATTCTCGATCGGCATTGGAGTTTCTAAGTTTGTGCTGGCTGCTAACAACTCTTCATCGTTATTTGTATTGCGCCAGTCTACGATCCAATCTATTTTAGTCAGCGAATTGATTGGGTTGTCTTCCGTGCGTTCCCGCAGTGCTACGAGACGCACTTCATACCGCGATTTGTAAGTATTAAAATCGAGTTCGACGGTAACATCGCAGCGGCCTTGGGGAACTTCGTTTTGATTATGTCCCCACCAAATGCCGGGAAATCCCGTATCGCTAGATTCGTCCCTAATTGTAAATTCTGTTTTGATATATTCTACTTTTTGCCCTTTCAAATCCTTAATTTTTTGATTCCAGAGATTGTCAAACCAGCAGTTTTCAATCAACAATTTGGGTGCGGGGTTGCCCATACCGCACGGTTCGAGCAATTTTAGTTCTTGAAATAAGTCTTTGCCTAATTCGGAGACAGTAATTTTTAAGTCGGCTTGAACGGGGGCTGCTGTTAAACTATCTGTACTGTATTGTTGTCGCAGTTGCTGATTTACCGCATCGGTAAATAGGGGGATATTTTCCACAGGCAGACTCAATCCGGCGGCGAAGGGATGACCACCAAATCTGTGCAATAAATGCGCTTGGTCTTTGACTAATTGGTAAAGGTCAATTTGATTGGCGGAACGCGCCGAACCCCTGGCAATTTTCGATGGGGAAAGTGTTGGTGATTCTGAATCTAAGAAAGAGGTAAATTGCGTTTCCGGGAAATTTTCGTTAATTTCTTCGCTTCCTTCTGTGCTGAATAAAATCACGGGGCGGCCGTATTCTTGGGCGATTTGTCCCGCTACTAATCCCAATACTCCTACGGGCCATTGGGGGTCGCTGAGGACGATGACGCTAGTAGTTGAAAGGTCGAGTTTGGATAATTTGTTGGCGGCATCTTTAGCAACATCTTTTTGTAAAGATTTGCGCCGGGAGTTGGCAATTTCGGTTAAATTTGCTAGTTCTTCGCAGCGTTTTTTGTCGCGGCTGGTGAGGAGTTCTACGCAGAAGCTGGCGTCACCTTGAATGCGGCTGACGGCGTTGATTCGGGGGCCGAGTCCGAAGGAAATGTCGGTTGGGCGATCGCCCGATCTTTTGCACAGTTCGAGCAATTTTGCAACTCCTGGGCGAGTGGGGTTTGCGATTTGTTTTTGCAGTTGTTGGATGCCGATTTGTGCTAGGTAGCGGCTGTCTCCTGTAAGTTGAACTAAATCGGCAATTAAGCCGATCGCTACTAATTCTAATAAATCTGTGAGCTGGCGCTGCGGAATATCCGGCAATAGTTGATATAATGCTTCAACTAATTTGTAAGCTACTCCCACTCCTGAAAGGTTAAATAGTTGGTGGTTTGGGGGAAAGTAGCGGGGATTGATAATGGCTGTAGCTGGCGGGCGATCGTCCGGTAATGTATGATGATCCGTGACAATTGTATCGATGTTTAAGCTGGTGGCATATTCGATTTCGGCGATGTTTGTACTGCCCGTATCGCAGGTAATAATTAAGCTAATTCCCGATTTGGCTAATGCGTCTATTCCCGAGGTATTGAGTCCGTGAGATTCGGTTAAGCGATTGGGAATGTAATAAGTTAATTGGTCGTTTTGAGTAAAAAATTCTCCTAGTCCATCCCACAAAACGGAGGTTGAGGTAATGCCGTCGGCGTCGAAGTCTCCCCAAATTGCGACTTTTTCTGCGCTGTTTCGTGCTTGCTGGATTCTTTCTATCGCCCAGTTCATTTCTAGTCCGAATTCAAAGGGGCTTGCTGGTTGGTAAAGTTTGGGATTTAAGAAACCGGGTATTTGTTCGGGGTTTTGAATTCCTCTATACCAGAGAAGTGTGGCGGCATAGTTTCCGGGGAGCTCTGGTGCGTGGTTCCTGACAGCTTGGATCAGCCAAGCTGGGGGTTGGAGTAAGGGTTGATTTTGCCAGTTTTGAGGGGTTTCTGCCATTCGATTTTAGATTTTAGATTGTGACCACCGATCGCTCCGGGGGCTTATTTGTATGTTAAATAGGAGTGACGCGAGTGGCATATATGGTAAGGTGCGTCAGGATCAAATCCTTAATTATCCAGTGATAACGCAACTCTGACGCACCCTACAAATCGATCGCGCGTGTGACACTTTGCAGTAGTCCTGTTAAATATATATTTCGTCGATTATAGCAAGATTTGGTAGCCAATCTATGGGAGTTTCTGCGAGAAGATCAGGTGAGGGAGTTTTTGTGTCTGTTGTGCGGTTGCAGCGAGTGGCAAATTGACAGGAATCGCAAAGATTGGAACTAATTTCTACTTGGGGTAAGAATTCGCCGCCCTCGGTATAGCGCTGTCGCCAGTCGGTTAGCTCCTGCAATAGGTGGGTTAAATCTTTTTTTGTGCGATCGTGTTCTGTTTGGTTGTAATAAAATGTGAGTTTTTGCGGCGGTTCTTCTCCTTGCAATTGTACGAACCAGTATGTCATGGAAACTTGTTCGGGGGAATAATCGCTGGTTTCTACTAAGACGTATAAATAGAGGCGAGTTTGCCAACTTTCGGCTATCCATTTTGACTTTTGAGGGCGGGGATAGGTTTTCCAGTCGAGAATTTGGGCGGCGTTTGGTTCTGCTATTAGCAAGTCATAGATAACGGTGAATAGGTAGTCTTGGAAAATTAGGGTGCGGGGGTGTTCGGCTTGGCGGAAAACTCGATCGCTATTTTCTGAATTGGCGAAAAGTTCGGGTGCGGTGTTGATAAATGCTGCCACACAGCGTCCCAATTCGGGGTCTTGTTGGATGATAAATTCAATGGGAAGTCCGAGTTCTCGCTGCTGCATCAATAGGTGAAAGTGGCTTCCCCAGGTGAGTTTTTCTTTGTGTTCTGGGGATGCGGTGGTGGCGAGTAGTTCGAGGTAGCTGTGTTGGAATTTGCGGGGACATTCTTCGAGGATTTTGAGTTGGGTTTGGGAGAGTCGGAGCATTTTTTTATGATTTTAGATTTTATATTTTTTTGATGGTAAGGGGTATAGATCTTTTTGTAACCGCAGATGTCGCCAGATGGACGGAGATAAATGCAGATAAATTAGGGCGATCGCGTTTTTGGGGGAGAGTACGCGCGGCGTAGCTATCCCGTAGGGAATCGCCCTTTGCTTTCCCAAGTGCGATCGCCCGTTCAGATATCTTCAAAGCTAATTAGCCTTCCCCTAACTCTGAAAACAATAATTCCAAGTCTCGATCGCCCCGCAGCACGCGAGCAATATCAATCCCGTCCGATCTGGGGTAATAAAAAATTAAATAATTCCTAACAATAAATCCGCGCAAGTTGGGGGATAACCTCTCATAGCGTTTGCCCATATTGGGAAATTCGGCGACAAGTTTACATTTTTGACGAATTACATCAAAAAGCTCGCTGGCTGCCCTGGAACTATTGCCAGCAATGTACTCACAAATCTCATTCAAGTCTCGGACGGCTTCATCTGAAAATGTATAACTGTTCATGCCCCTGACTGTTCTCTTCGATCGATCTTTTCTTGAATTTTGGCAAACACAAGTTCTCCATCTGTCACTTGTCCCTTAGCAATTTGTGCAGTTCCCACTGCTATTTTCTGGCGAAGTTCTTCGATGCGTTGTTTTCGTTCTCTTAAAAGTGCGATCGCTTCTCCAATTAGTTCTTCAGCGCTGCCATATTTTCCGCTTTGAATTTCCGCTTGAATAAACTCTTCGTATTCCGGCTTTAAGACAATATTCATTGACTTGCTCCTTTAAATCACAGAAAGGTTACTGCACGATCGTGACATCTTTTGTAGATTAGCTTAGCATAAATATCAACATTCTCAGAGATTGTGGCCGCCCTAGAGTCGAGCTTGAAAAAATTATTGTGAATCGCGTGCGATCGCACTTTTCGCCAACTTCTCTACAACTTCCCAATTTGTTGAGCAAGCCACATCGCCACCGTCCCATTTTCCTCACCCAAAAGTTTTAAACTCTGCGACAGTAAAGCAATTGGCAATCCCTCAAGTGCACCCGAAAAATCCCATTCCCGAGCTCGCAATCCTGGATGAATTGTCAACAACTTGCAGGGGTAATGTCCCCGTGTCTACCCTACTCTTAGAGGGGCAACCACGGGGGTTTGACCCTACTTTTAGTCTGGCTGCAAGTCAAAGACTACGACAAACTTTACTTGAGGCATCAGTTGACGCAGACACAGCAAGTGTCCGTCAGCATCCGATCGACTGCGAAATCGCCCCACAATCGCCCGCTGCATACTGGGCATGAGTTTGGCGATCGCCCAAGGGTAAAGGCGTTTTTGGTACGCGATCGCCCCAGGATTCGCGGAGAATCCCTGTTGATAACCGTTTTGTGGCATGATGGTTTAGTATCCTCTATGGACTACAGGAAAGGGCGTTAGTAAGTCTCTTGGCGGAAATCGACTAACGCCTCTACAACTATGATTAAACACCAAACTTTACTTATCTGTCAATACTTAGCGCTAAATATTGACACTGGCTATATTGAAAGGTTTATTCAGCTATGGATTTGAGAGCCTTGAGAGAACGTGCAGGGCTGACAATCTTAGACGTAGCACGGGAACTAGAATGCGCGGAGTCTTCAATTCGCAACTGGGAAAAAAGCCGAACCTTGCCAAAGATGGAAGTTTGGCAAGTATTCCGAATGCGAGATTTGTATCGATGTAGCGAAGCGGAGTTGGTCCTAGCTGTCAGAAAGTCAATGCCGACGCAAAAGGAAGAACAGACAAAACTGACGGAGTAACAATACTTATGCAGTCTTGAACTGTTTGTTAAAGTAATAGATTTTATTTTTTCAACCGCAGATGCAGGCGGATAAACGCGGATGAAATTGCGATCACCCTGCACATCAACAGTACAAAATCACTCTTTTGTCAACACAAAGACACTTCCTTCATTCCCGCGCCCGATCCGCAAATCCTTATCTAAATAAGTAATATCCAACCATCCCTGCTGTTCGCGACTATCGAACCCGAAATCTACAGCAGCGAACTTTTTACCCGATTCAATCTCATTGATAAACTTGACAGGAGATTCATAGCCAATCAACCTGCTTAAACCGAAAATTGACCGCTCAAACTTCACCTGCACCCGCCGTTCCGAAGTCGCCTCAAATGTCGCAGCCACGCTGACAATTCCTTCTAAGTAAGGCAAGCCGTAAAGTTCGGCAATGTTGTAAATTTTAGATTCTTTGACGCGGATAGATTGATAAATTGAACCCAATTTCACCAAGGGAAAACCGTCAAGATTCAGCAGGGCGCGACTGGTGGTGTACAATAACCGCCAATCTCCATTTAAAAGCTCTCCAGCTTCGACAGGGCGCGTTGTGGGGTTGTAATCTTCCAATTGGGCGATCGCGCTTAAAATCGCTTGTTTGTCGCTGGGAGTCGCCAGCAAACCGCGATTCTTACCAGCAATTATCTCTAATAGTGCAGATTTTCTAAGCATGATTTTTTAAGAAGGAAGGCACGACACGGATTTTGACAGGGATACACTGATTAATTATCGAACTTGAGGCAAAGTCAGACCGCTATTCTCTTTAGTTTCAAGCGAGAGGGACGAAAGTTTGTGGAGACGCGATTTTAATCGCCGAGGACTAAGAACTAATTACTAAGATATCAAATTTCACCAAATAAAGCAGAGTCCGATACAGGTAGGCTAATTCTTGCTCGTTTTTAACGTAGCGTCGGATAACTTCTCCAACGCTGATCGCACCTTCGTGCTTAATTGTATCCAATATCTCCCCCTGAATGCTAACAGATCTTCTCCTATCCTCACCAAAACTGGTAAACCTAATTGTCTGTACCTGCTTTAAAAGTTCTGGTGTGGCGATCGCACCCAGACTCAGCATCATCTCATTGCTTAAACTTCTAGTCGCATAATTACCCAATACCCGAAACGGATCGTCGCCTAGGGGATAAGGTGGCTTCCCAGGTTTTAAAGGTGCTGACTCCGGTGCCGCAAGGCGAATTTCTGCTAATTCCTGCCACAAGTGTTCGTAAGCAGCAATCACTACTTTCCAATCATAAGTTTCCCTCGCCCTTTGTCTCGCATTTTCCCCCATCCGCTTTCTCAACTCGGGGTTTTCAATTAATTGGCACAACGCCAGGGTGCAAGCATCAATGTCAACTGCTGTGGCGAGGGAAGTGTGACCCATGTAAGTCGGCCAATTTAAGCTGCCGTCAAGATAATTTAGGGCTAAATCTAAACAAGATTCCGGCGGCGGGATGAGTGTGGGAATGCGGAAGCCGTCTATTTCGTGGCGTACAGATTCTTTGTATCCGTTCCAATCGGAGACTATGGCCGGCAGTCCGTTCGCCATGGCTTCTATTGGTGTCAGTCCGAAGGATTCTTGAATGTTGTCGGAAAGCGAAATGAAAATGTCGGCCGCCGACCAAATATTTCTTCTAATTTCGGGCTTTCTCCCATCTAAAAAAATAGCATTTACCGAGGGACAAAATATTTGTGCGCTATTTTTAAAGTCGGGTTCTTCTCTCGGATCTTCGATCCAACCGGCTTGAATTAAGTGGATTTTGGCTTTTGTCTGTTGTAATGCCCGTTCTAGGGCGAGGTACATGGGTACCGGATGAGCTTTTGCAGAAAAAGTCAATCGACCGACAAATAACACAACAATATCTTCGGGAGAAATGCCGAGTTCTTGCCGCAGTTGGCGACGACTATTAACTGCTTCCACACCCTGCGGAAACGCGCTGCAATCCACTCCTAGGGGAATAACGGGGAATTTGACCAAAATTTCCGGTTTACCGCCGTTCCGCTGGGCTAAATATTCAGACCACTCCCTCATAACTCCTTCTACTGCTGTTTTCACGGCGGCAGAGGTGCAGATCAGGGCGTCCCAAGGCTGCATGGGTGCGGTGATCAAATCGCCGATCGCCTCCATGATGTATTTTGTACCGATCGTGTGAGTAACGCCGCAAACGCTGTAGGCCCGCTGATCGACAAATCTGCGCGCCCAAACCATCTGCGACAGAACCGGATCGGGTCGGTAAATTGTGCCCGGTTGAGATAGCAAATCCGGTCGTTCCATCGGAATCCAGCGGACTTTCCGAGGTTTTTGCAGCCAAGGTTGGATGTGCGAACAAAACTCCTTAAAGGTTGTTTCGCTATCGGCGCAACAGTAGAGAGAGTCAGCGGTTCCGTGTTGGACTAAGCTTTTGAGAAACCCTTCTCCGGCTGAATGTCGCCCCAGAAGTTTTTGCCCTCCGGTGTGGTAACCCTCTTTGTTGTATAAAATCGCTGCCGTTATATCCATTCTGAGATTTATTGCTTGAGAGTTGACTGAAGAAGCCAGAGGGCATTCGGGCTCAGGCTTTGATGCAAAAACCAGGAGACCGTTGTGAATCAACGCCTTGCCGTTAGCGAAGCTTGCAGAATAGGATCGTCGCGTGTCCCGCGATATCTTAATAGACGATCGTTTAGGATGACTATGCTTACGGCTAAAGAAGGATTGGCAAGAGCGGATTTTAGTGTTATTCTGAGGCCCATGATTGGGGCGATCGCCTTTTCGGTCTCCCATCTTATCCCATCCGGAACCAAACGGAGCTTGTGGTATAATGCTTTAGCCTTGCTAAGTCCCCGATTTGCAAGTGCTTGATCACAGTATCCGTCAGTCACTCAGTCAGCAAGTCAGTCAGCCTAATATTCGCTCTACTCGATCGCGTCTTTGTCTTTAAAAACCAAGAATCATGTACAACCCATCTCTGCGTCAAATACCTCGCCACTTGCCTGCGGATGTAATTCCATTAAAGCAGCAATCTTCTCTTTTAGACTGGTTGGAATCTAACAATCGCCTGTTAGCAAGGGATGTCCAAGAACCCGACTATCTCCACGAAGAAGAAATTTCGGAACTGATGGCAGTTGACGACAGTCCTTACGATGATTTAGAAGAAGAAGTAGAAGATGATGTGAGTGTAGGCGAAGAATAACTGGTAGAAGGGTGAAGAAATCAACCGGAAACAGGGAAGAAAAACTAAGAGATTTCTCAGTCTCCTGTATGCCACCCTATTCCCCAATTTTCAATTGCTTATTCTCAAATAGTGTGTGGTGAGGAGTGTTATGGATAACTTTTTGGATGAGAAAATCCCTTTGAGTATGCCTTTCAAACTTACAGGCAGGAATTTATTCCTGCTGCTGGGTTTGGGGCTCGGCATTGTAGCGATCGGTTTAGATGTAGCAGCGGGTAGACTTTTAAATACGCCTGCATCGCTATTTATGCCACTAGCTGTTTGTGCTGTAGTTGCATCGGGTGTGGGCTGTGTAGTTGTGCCTTTACTCCAGCAACTAAAAGCAGGACAAATAATTCGCGAAGACGGCCCCCAAGCTCATTTAAAAAAGGCGGGAACGCCGACAATGGGAGGCATCTTTTTTGTGCCTGCAGGAGTCGCAGTTGCTTTGCTTTGGTCTAGATTTAACTCAGATGTTGTTGCCGTATCGGCTTTAACTTTAGCTTACGGTTTCATCGGCTGGATAGACGACTGGCAAATTCTGCGCCTTAAGTCGAATAAAGGTATTTCACCTCGGATGAAATTGGCTTTGCAAACAGGTTTTGCAGCTCTATTTTGTCTGTGGTTGATGTTCCGCGAACCAGGTATTTCTACCAGCATTGCTTTGCCTTTCGGTTGGGTATTGCCTTTAGGTTTTCTGTTTTGGCCGCTGGCGGGTTTTGTGCTGGTAGCTGAAAGCAACGCTACTAATATTACTGACGGCGTTGACGGGTTGATGGGAGGTTTGGGGGCGATCGCACTTTTGGGATTGGGCGCATCTGTAGCCTCAACTTCGCCAGAATTAATGCTGTTTTGCGCCTGCACCAGCGGCAGTTGTCTCGGTTTCTTAGCACACAACCGCAATCCAGCCAAGGTGTTTATGGGCGATACAGGTGCTTTAGCTTTAGGCGGTGCTTTGGGTGCGGTAGCTCTATTAACAAATAGCCTTTGGATATTATTAATTATCAGCGGGATTTTCTTTATTGAAACGCTGTCAGTAATTGCTCAAGTAGGTTATTACAAAGCTACAAAAGGGCCTGATGGAATCGGCAAGCGTCTGTTAAGAATGGCTCCACTCCATCATCATCTAGAACTGTGCGGCTGGTTGGAAACTCAGGTTGTGGGCATTTTTTATTTAACAAACGGGGTGTTAGTGTTAATGATTTTGATGTTGACTAGAAACAGTTGAGAAGGGATTGCGTGACGGATTGCACAGGGAATGTAAGAGATATTTTCTACTATTGGAAAGAAACAGGCAAGATGCCTGTTCCACAACTGCATTAAGTTATTGTGGAACAGGCATCTTGCCTGTTTAAGGCTCGGAAGTTATAATTTTGACAATTTATACCCCCAGTTAATGCAAGGGAACTTAGTAAGGCTTTTTAATTATTTGAAGAACCGCGAAGAGGCTTATAGGAGGAAGGAAGAACTACATTTGCTTCTTTATCTTCTTTAGCCTCCTTAGCGCCTTTGCGGTTCGTTTAATCTTACTCAATATTAGTTATGCTATCGTTTACGGTTGTTTGTGAATGACTAAAACGTTTTTACCGGAGGTTTCGGTGGTTGTGCCTGTTTACAACGGCGAGATGGATTTGCCGGAGTTGATCGAGTGCCTGCGATCGCAAACTTATCCGCCACACAGAGTAGAATATCTCTTAGTAGACAACAAAAGTCGCGATCGCACTTCAACCCTCCTCCAAACAGCAGCCTCTAACCCCCCCTTGGTAAGGGGAGGAAGCAATTTCAATCAAATAATCATTCGCCACCTCACCGAAAATCAGATTCAAAGTTCCTACGCCGCCCGCAATCAAGGAATTCGCGCATCCACAGGCGAAATCATTGCATTTACCGATGCAGACTGTCGCCCGGAATCTGACTGGCTGGAAAATTTAGTTAAGCCATTTGTGGACTTAGAAATAGGAATTAGCGCTGGGGAAATACTCGCATTGCCCGGTAAAACTATCTTAGAACAACACGCCGATCGCCAAAATACTTTATCTCAAAAACATACTCTCACTCACCCTTTTTGTCCCTACGGTCAAACTGCCAACTTAGCTGTACGGAGGCTAGTTTTACAACAAATAGGATTATTTCGCCCTTACCTCACCAGTGGCGGCGATGCTGACTTGTGTTGGCGGATTTTGCGAGAAACATCCTATAAAATGTATTTTGCCGAAAATGCGATAGTCCTACACCGCCACCGTTCTACAATAAAACAGTTGCAAAGTCAATGGTATCGGTACGGCGAATCTAATAAATATTTGCACGAACTCTATGGTGTCGATTTGATGCGAGAATTGACAGCACAAGAATATTTTTATCGGCTGGCTAGATGGCTGTTAAAGGAATTTCCGGTTGCGGCTGCCAAAAGTGCGTTAGCGAAGCCCTCGAAGAGGATGGGCCGAGCGGATCTGGTAGATTTGTTTAGTACGCCGATCGGTCTAGTGAATGTTAGGGCAAGGGCGATGGGACAGCGCCAAGCCAAACTTCCCGAATCAGCTTGGGACATTGAGCGATTTTAATATTTTACAACATAAGCCTTTCACGGGCGGGCACTCCGGCCCAACCCCTATTCCCCACAAAAAAAATTGAATTTTTGTGGAACAGGCATCTTGCCTGTTCATCAAAAGGGCGCAAGATGTGAAATCGACAAAGATTCGTTTGTCTACAATCGGCGCCTATAAATACCTATAAGTGCAGTTTATTGGTGCATATAGATATGCTAAATCAGAAATATGAAAATTTAATGCAATACTTAATATAAAATTAATAAGTCGATTCTGATGCGCTCGGTTTGACGACGGGAAGGAACTCAGAGGCAAACCCCAAAATTTTCTTTACTTCTGCCTTGTGGCTTTTGAGTGCTGTCGTCAGCGCGATCGGATTTATTCTCAGAATTTTAAATTTTTGTAACCTTTACAGGTAATGCCAATGGCTCAAATCTTACTCCAGACGGTTTGGTTTATACCTTGCTATCCACTCATCGGCGGAGTTCTGTCGATACTGTGGTTTCCGGCAGTTACCCGTCGCACCGGGCCAAGACCATCCGGTTATGTGAACGCCATATTAACGTTGTTCGCTTTCCTACACGGCGTCATCGCCCTCACAGCTATCTGGAACCAACCGGCACAACATCAGTTAATTCCCTGGCTGAATGTAGCAGGTTTAGATTTAACCATTCCCGTAGAAATCTCTGCTGTCACCGTCGGCGCGACAGTTTTGATTACCGGACTGAACTTGCTAGCGCAGATTTATGCTTTCGGTTACATGGAAATGGACTGGGGCTGGGCTCGGTTGTTTTCCTTGATGGGGCTGTTTGAAGCGGGGATGTGCGGCTTGGTACTGTGCAATTCCCTGTTCTTCAGCTACATGATTTTGGAAGTTCTGACTTTGGGCACTTACCTGCTAGTCGGGCTGTGGTTCAATCAGTCTTTGGTGGTGACAGGAGCCCGCGATGCTTTTTTAACAAAGCGCGTGGGTGACTTATTCCTGCTGATGGGAGTAGTCGCAATTCTGCCTTTGGCTGGAACTTGGAACTTTGACGAATTGGCCGTTTGGGCTCAGACTGCAAAGCTTGACCCTACTGTAGCGACACTGCTGACTTTAGCTTTGATTGCCGGCCCGATGGGTAAGTGTGCTCAGTTTCCCTTGCACCTGTGGCTGGATGAGGCGATGGAAGGCCCGCTGCCGGCGACGATTTTGCGGAACACCGTAGTTGTCGAAACTGGTGCTTGGATATTGATTAAGTTGCAGCCGGTGATTGCTTTGTCGCCGATTGGGATGACGGCAACTATTGCTGTGGGTGCTGCGACAGCGGTGGGTGCTTCATTAATTGCGATCGCCCAAATCGACATCAAGCGCACGCTTTCTTATATAGTCAGCGCTTACATGGGCTTAGTATTTATCGCCGTCGGCACCGGACAAGCCCAAACAGCCCTGACATTGATATTTGCCTACACCTTGGCAATGGGTTTGCTGGTGATGAGCATAGGTTCGGTAGTTTGGAACAGCATCACTCAGGATGTCCGAGCTCTCGGCGGTTTGTGGGGAAAGCGGCCGATATCGGCCATATCGTTTATTGTCGGTAGCGCTGGATTGGTGGGACTGCCGCCCTTCGGCTGCTTCTGGGCTTTAGAAGACTTCACATCCGGGCTTTGGGAAGCTCACCCTTTCTTGTTAGGAATAGTGCTGTTTGTAAACGGCGTCACTGCTTTTGGGTTGGTGCGCGTCTTCGGTTTAGTTTTTGGCGGCAAACCAAAGCAAATGACCGAACGCTCGCCGGAAGTTCACTGGCCTTTTATCTTGCCGATGACTGTTTTAATGGGCTTTACTTTGCACGTTCCCCACTTGCTGGCTGCGTGGCATTTATTGCCTGGGGCAAGCTTGAATTATACCGCAAGTGGACTGCTAGTTTTGTCAACGGCGATCGGCATCGGTGCCGGAGCATTTGTTTACCTGAACGACAAATGGGAAAAACCGGTGCGAATTGGTTCTCAAGCTTTGCAAGACTTTTTTGCCTACGACTTTTACACTGCCCAACTTTACCGGGTGACAGTGATATTTGCAGTCGGTCTAGTTGCTCAAGTTATCTCGTGGGTCGATCGCAATATTGTTGACGGATTCGTGAACTTAATCGGTTTTGCAACGGTTTTCGGCGGGCAAAGCCTCAAATACAACGTTAACGGTCAAACTCAGTTTTACGCCTTGACAATTCTGTGCGGAGTGGCACTTTTGGGACTGCTCATAAGCTGGCCACTCCTAGCTCGCCTGTCGCTGATTGTAGGCGGGTAAAAATATCTAAAATTTAAGATTTTAGGTCACCGTTTTAATCTAAAATCTTAAAAATATGAAGTCTTGAACAAAGATTTCCAACTCGTTCAAATAAGGCAGCATAGATGAACTCAAAGAACAGACAATTCAATCTTTCTCGGCGCAATTCCCTCAAATTTGTCGCAGGTGCTATTGGTACAGGGATACTCGCAGCACGAGCAGGCGCTGAGTTGGCTGCACCCGAACCAGTAATTGCTCAAAATGACTCAACTCCCGATGCAGCTCTGCAAAAGTTAATCGACGGAAACAAACGGTTTGTTGAGAGCAAACGCCAAAATCCCCACCAAGACTTTGGGCGCCTCACCGAAGTGGCCAAAACTCAAAAACCCTTTGCTTGTATTCTCGGCTGTGCAGATTCCCGCTTTCCTTCGGAAATTATCTTCGATCAAGGATTTGGAGATTTATTTGTCTGTCGCGTGGCCGGAAATTTGGCTACCCCAGAAGAAATTGGCAGCCTGGAATTTGGCACGCTGGTACTAGGAGCAAAAGTGCTTATCGTAGTCGGGCATGAAAGATGCGGTGCGGTAACCGCAACCATCAAAGGAGATCAAGTTCCCGGTCAAATTAGCAGTTTGATCGACGCCATTAAGCCGGCTGTAGAAAGCTCGAAAAACCAACCGGGCGATCGTCTAGAAAATGCCATCAAAGCGAATGTTATACTGCAAGCTAAGAGGTTGAAAGAGTCTCCAGTTATCTCTAAGTTAATTGAAGAGAAGAAACTGAAAGTTGTTGGTGGATACTACGATTTAGACACGGGGACAGTCACTATTCTTCCTGAGTCGTGAGGCAATTTGGGAGTGATAATTTGAGAAAAGTTAACATCTAAACTCTCAAATTCAGGATCAAAGCCCCAGGCATAGGACGATCGACTTGTAGGGTGCGTCATACTGAGTTATAGACGGATTAGCGAGGGCTTGGGGCTCGGACGCACCTTACCACCTGTGTCCTTTGCGTCCAGGACGGAAATTATCACACACAAAAACCAGAAAAATTGATTCTTTACTCTTTACTCTTTACTCTTGACACATTATGCTTAGTGCCTTGCTCTGGTTGCCCGCGTTGGGCGCTGCGGTAGTCGGGTTCCTGCCCGGAAATATCAATGGGATGCGCCTGCGTTCCATAGCCTCGGCTTTTGCTTCTGCTATTTTCATTGTGAATATCTGGCTGTTGACTCAATTCGATACAGCCAATTCGGGACTGCAATTTCAAGAATATTTGCCTTGGATTCCACAATTAGGTTTGAGCTACAACTTGGGTATTGACGGCTTGTCCTTGCCACTGCTGGTTTTAAGTGCTTTGCTGACGCTATTAGTCATTTACGGCACTGGGGAAAATATGGAGCGCTCCCAGCTTTACTACGCATTGATTTTGCTAATCAATGCTGGTATTGCCGGAGCTTTGATGTCTCAAAATTTGCTGCTGTTTGTACTGTTTTACGAAGTAGAATTAATTCCTTTTTACCTGTTGATTGCGATTTGGGGCGGAAAGCAGCGGGAATACGCTGCCATGAAGTTTTTGATCTACACGGCAGTTTCGGGACTTTTAGTGCTGGCAGCATTTTTGGGTGTGGCTTGGCTGAGCGGTTCTTTAAATTTCGATTACAGTGCGATTACCACTCAAGAATTGCCATTGAGAACGCAATTAATCCTGCTAACAATTCTGCTAATTGGGTTGGGAATTAAAATTCCGTTGGTGCCCCTGCACACTTGGCTACCGGATGCTTACGTCGAAGCTTCGCCAGCAACAGCCATTTTGCTGGGAGGGATTCTGGCTAAGTTGGGAACTTACGGTTTAGTGCGGTTTGGGTTGCAGATGTTTCCCGAAACTTGGTCGATTATAGCTCCCGGTTTAGCGATTATCGGGACGGTGAGCGTGATGTACGGGGCTTTGAGCGCGATCGCCCAAAAAGACATCAAGCGCATGGTAGCCTATAGTTCGATCGGGCATATGGGCTACATCCTCGTTGCCTGCGCCGCAGGTACCAAGCTGGCATTAATCGGCGCTGTGGGGCAAATGGTAAGCCACGGCTTAATTTTAGCTTTGCTGTTTTATTTGGTAGGCATCATCGAAACCAAAGTTGGCACGCGGGATTTGGACGTGCTCAACGGTTTGATGAACCCGATGCGGGGTTTACCCACTGCCAGTTCCCTGTTAGTTTTGGGCGGCATGGCAAGCGCCGGAATTCCCGGTTTAGTGGGTTTTATCGCCGAATTTTTAGTATTTCAGGGGAGTTTTTCAATCTTTCCAATTCCAACTTTAATCTGCATTTTAGCCTCCGGGTTAACAGCAGTTTACTTTGTAATTCTGCTCAACCGCACCTGTTTTGGCAAGTTGGACAATGCCACGGCTTACTACCCTCCAGTTACGTTTGCTGAAAATATGCCGGCGCTGGTTTTGGCGGGCATCATTTTTGTGTTGGGAATTCAACCTGCTTGGCTGCTCAAGTGGAGCGAATCTACTACAAATGCGATCGTTGCTACTCTGCCGGCGGACAGAAATACCCAAGTTGCTATTAGCTATCCCCTAGAACACTCGGCGATTGAAATCGCGTCTACACAAACGAAGTCCGCCAGGGAATGAATTCCCTGTCTAATAGCGAAAGTCCTCGCTATGAGGACTAATAAGTTTTCTAGTCCTCATACGAGGACTTTAGCTTTGAGGCAGGCGTTGAAACCCCTGCCGGACTTCTGGACTATCGGTTTTACGTTAAGTTCTCACCAATAGACAGAGCCTGGAAGTAGATAAATCTTAAATTTCACTCAATCCAAGGAAGAAACAATGGTACAAACTCCTAGTAAACCAGCAACTAAACTACCTCCTTCCAAACACGAATTTGCCGAAGTAATTCACAGGCTGGAAGCTGGCGGCGCGATGATTCCAGATACGCCTGAAAATCTGATGCAAATCATCGCTATTTGGAAAGCTTACGCAGTGCCGATGGATTTCTACTGGCGGGATTTGCTTTACATCGCCGAACGGGTATTTTTACACCCGCTTCCTTTCTTTAAATACTTTTTACCTCAAGAGTATTTAGATTTACAAAATCACTATGCAGGCGACGGTGCAGATTTGCGGATCTGGTGCGGGACTGGAAGTGTTCACCCGGAACTTTTGGAGTTCATGGAGAAGGGTGAAACTGGGAAAATGCCGCGGCTGTTTCACCATTTGTGGCACGATCGCATTAACATGGAATTTGCCGAAGAGTGCATGAGGGCAATGCTTTGGCACCGGGGCTTGTACGTGCCGACCAATCAATTCGATCCTTATTTGGACAGTGACGAATATAAGGCTAATGCCGATCGGGCAATTAAAGCTTACTTCAAAAAAGACCCGTTCATGCTGGCACTGCACAAAGCATTTCCAGAAATGTTTTTAGAACAGTGCCGCCAAATGTCTTATTACAGCAATCTCGGTTTATTCTGGGAAGTCATGGCCCCGGTGTTTTTTGAGGTTTCCGACTTGTACGACGAAGGGAAAATTACCACAGTCCCGCAGGCGATGGATTTCATAGTAAATGGCATATTTGCGATCGCCGGACGCCCGATTTACCACCACGTTTACATCGACGGCGAAACCTACGAAATCATCCCGAAATCTAAAGGTTTCACTTGGCTTTATGAAGCAGCGTTACCTTACGTGGAAGCTGTATTTTACCGCACTTCGCCATTCCGAGGCACCAAATCTTACAACGCTCAAGCTAAGGAAGTTCCTGACGACCAAAAAGACTTCCACTTCGGAGTTTTGTATGCAGACAAATTCCCGGTAGGTACGGCGGGGATTCCGCCGACTTTGCTAGCACAAGATATGCTGCATTTCCTGCCACCTTATTTGATGGATTTCTACAAACAGCGCTGTCGCGGCGAAGATGATATCCTCAATCAAATTGGGGTGACATTTCAGCGATCGATGTACTGCGTTACTTCGGCGGTGATTCAAGCTTTGCGGACTGCTCTTTTGTATCCTTTAGATGACCCTAATCCAAAGCATTTGAAGGCAAATCGAGCTTTCTTTGAGTCTCAGATCGATCGCTTCTGTCGCCCGGAATACGGCATGAAATATGCTGCGAAGTTGAAGAACATTCAGACTTCCGATTATAGGTAAAGGATGTTTGCGGGAGACATCTTACCTGAAAATTCCGCCAGTCCGTTAGTCCGCCAGGGGTTGAAACCCCTGGCTCAAAGCTGCGAGTCGGTTGAAACCGACTGGGAAAAATCAGAGCTTTTTTAAACCGTTTCAAAAGTCCTATAATATTAAGCCAGTTGGCATCGTAATTATTCATCTCTCTCTCTTCTTTTCCTCTAATTTCCCTGCGTTCTCTGCGGTTATATCATTTCCGATACAACCGGAAATGATATAACCAATAACAAATAACCAATAACTATGGACAGCAACGATCTAGCCAAATATATCGAAGCAAAGGACGGGATTTCCAAACCTTGGCTGTTGGTGCAACTGCGACTCAAAAAATTGCAAGAAAGGCGATCGGAGATTTCTGCTGAAGAGTATATGACAGAACTTACGGACATTCACAAAGATTTAATGAATCTGGGGGAATGGTGGCTGGGAATCGAGGATGAGGTTTTCTAGGCGATTTGAAGAATGCTAGGTGCGGGGATGGGTTCACCTTCTTCCTGCCAAGCTTCTAGATACATTTCGAGCACTTCTTCGCCATGTCGGATGGCTTCTTCGCGGGTTTGGCCGTGGGTACAGGGCATGACAACGCGATCGGCAAACTCTGGAATCGTCACGAGGAAAAGTTCATCCTCGTCAGACCATTGGACGATCATACTGTATCGATTCATGAATCTTCCTCCTTTAATTCGTCGAGTTCGGCTAACAATATTGCCAACTGCTTGGAATGGGTGAGATAGTGGGTGAGGAGTCAACCTCCTCTGTAAACTTCCTGCCGATGTTTGCATTGCAACAGCAGAATCCTGAGCTCTTCATCTTCAATTTCATATCGAAGGCGATAATCACCGATGCGAATACGGTATTCATTTTCAGAACCTTTCAGTTTAACCACTCCATCTGGGCGCGGGTTTTCCGCAAGTTGCTGGACTTTGACAGCGATACGCTCGTAAACATCATCAGGCAAGGCATCTAGCTGCTTTTGCACAGCTTTGGGTATAATGATTGTATAAGTCATGTTGACTTTCTTGCCCGTTGAGTCGTGTATTGGTGGAACGTGGTGTATTCACCGGCTTTGTAATCAGCACGGGCGGCCTCAATTTCAGCAATATCTTCTGGAGAATCTTCGTCATCCGGGAATAATTCAGCTTCCAACAGTTCCCAAAGCTTCTGTTTTTCAGCAATTTCCAGTGACGAAATTGCTTCTAGCAATGATTGAAATGAGATGTCTACTTTCACGGTATTCTCAGCCATTCAAACTTTTCTCCCTATTTAGTTTTACATTTTTAATTGTGCCTGTACCCATTCTCGAAATTGCTCGTCGGGGCGATCGCAGTTTAAAATTTCTCCATCAAATCTTTTTCTTTGGCATAGACATCTCGTAGCTGTTGCAGCGCCGCCCCAGAAATTGCCGATTTAACAGTAGCTACCAATTGGCCCCACTCCAGCAAGCTGTCAACAGAAACAGCTTTTTTGAACTTGTACGTATAGAATTTCATCCAAAATGCTGGTGCTTGCTTGCTTTTCCAGCGTTTGTACCATCTGCCAAAATCTTGAGGTGCGATCGCATTTACTCCGACAATCGGCGGAAAATCGGCGTAGCTGACAAAGCGACTAATGCCTTTGGCGTGAACGTAAACCATGTAGCGGCAGCATTCGATGCGATAAATCTCGTCTGCGGATATATTGAACAGGAGTGCAACTGTTTCTTCTGTGACAAATCTCGCCAGCGGATGCAGGATGGGAGATTGGTGAATTATTTTGGAGCAGGCGAAAGTGCTTGATTTTAGCTGGGATAATGCTATCATAGTAAGTCAGACAGCTAGTAACTGTCTATTTAAGTTTTGAAAACGATCGCCCTTTAGTTGTCTAGACCGGGGGCGATCGGCTTTTTAGATGAATTTATTCTAAGGTGTTATAGCACCCATTGTCAAGCATGGGTTTAGTAAGAATTAAAGTCAGAGAACTAGCAGCAGAGAAAGGCTGGACATTCAAGGAAGTTTCAGAACGTTCTGGGGTGGTATACAACACGGTCAAGCATTATGCTCGCTGTCCAGGGCTAACAACAGTTGACTTTACTTTGCTGCTGAAATTAGCTCGGACTTTTGATGTGATGATTGAGGATTTGGTTGAGGTTTTGGAGGAATAGTCGATCGACCTTGAGTTTTCTACGCCCGGGGGCGATCGCTTTTTCAGATGCAATTATCTTAAAACGCAACTGCATTATTTGTCAAGCATGGGTTTAGTCAGAGTAAAAGTGCGAGAGTTAGCGGCCGAGAGGGGCTGGACATTCAAGGAGGTGGCTGAGCGATCGGGCGTGATCTATAGCACCATAACTAGCTATGCTCGTCGTTCAGAAATATCAATGGTTGACTTTACCGCCCTGTACAAGTTAGCGCGGGCATTTGATGTGATGATTGAGGACTTGGTTGAGATTATTGAGGAGTAGGCGATCGACCTTTCCACATTTCCACTATAAACGTTGCGTTACGTCGTGTCAAGACGCGCTTAAGCATTTTGCATCGCAGCTAAAAGCTCAGCTTAAAGGTGCTAAGATTTAGTCAAAGTTGTTAATCTCCCGTTACCTTTGTGACAATCAAGCAATTTGGTTCGGGGCCTGGGATTCATCTGTGGGATCAATCTAAAATCTAAAATCTAAAATCTAAAATCTAAAATTGGATGACTAGAGCCAGTACCGCCATCGGGGTGAGTCCCCTCATCAAGGAAATTGTGCAGAAAAAGGCGCTAGCAACCCGACTAACGCTGAAGGAAATTATCTATGTCGGGATGCTGGCGATTGAGGAGTTGGACGAAAAGCGCTTGCAAGAGTTGGCTGACAAGGTGCATCAGATGCAGGTGAATGGTGAAATTTGAGGGGATGAGGGCGATTCCCTACGGGATAGTTACGCCGCGCGTACTTCGGGTCAAGTAAGGCAAGGGGGTTCCTATGGAATTCGTCTACTAAAACAAATTCTCATTTTTCTACCAATAAATGGGGGTCTTCTTCTCATCAACAGGAGCGTTCTCCCATCTAGTATTGATACCTGTTTCGGTGCTCTTAGCCCCACAAAGTCTGCTTAAATCAACTATCGTGCTATCGGAGCGCTGATAAAAACAAAAAGGTCGATCGTTGGATTGAGCTTGGGGTGGAGCAAAAAGAGCAGGCATGGAAAAGCGCTCAGAAGACTGCCTCGGCATTGGGGATACTGGAACTTTCATCTCGGTGGTTGGCTCTGACGGTTTTGCACGGGCTGCGTCGGCCATTACCATTCCTGACAGTAGGAGAAATACCACCGAAAGCAGGACGAGATTCGAGCGTTTCATATTACTTTTCGACAATCTTGCTTCTGAGACTATTAACAAATGCCAGGACTTCGGCTTTCTCTGATTGATTGACGCTATTTTTATCGAGAGCTTGGGACACATCATTAGCAAAAGCGTTAAATTCATTGTTCGAGAGACCTCCATCCATTCCACTATGGGAAAGCTTCATAGTCCGCCCTGTATAAACACAAGGCCCCCCTGCCGCTTGGCAGAATTGATCCACTAACAACTGACGCAGCCTCTGTTGTGAGTTGGTGCCCAAGCCAATAAAGTATTTACCAATTACTGGGTCAGCGAATATGAAAGTTGCTGAATCATCAATGACTTTTGCGATCGCGTTGTAGCCTCCTAGCCTAGTGTATAGAGAATTTCCTCCGGGAACTTGTGCAATCAGATCTGTAGTTACTTTTTCTGCTGATTCTTGTGCTGGCGTCACCGGCGTAGAACGAGCGAAACTAGGGCTTAATCTGAAAGTAGTCACAACTATGACTGTCATACAAATTAATGTCAACAACATTGCCAAAGATTTACTGAGTTTCATTGAAAAATCTCCAATTGTGATGGTAATATGGTTAATTGAATCTTCAGCACTAAGTGATTTAGAGATACATAGGCTTAAGAAGCCGACAACCGAAGTATAAGCAGAACTAAACTTAGTCTTTCGCTCTGTGCGATCGTAAAGATGCGAGGGTAAAGAGTGATCGCTTTCTACATCAATTCATAACTTTACCATCAAATCATCTTACGGTAGATTTTGTAATATTTCTTAGATAAGTCAGCCTTTGCTGATTGATTGACTTCACATTGTGTTGCTTCTTGTCCAAACGCGGTTAAACAAGTTGCATCGCAGCTAAAAACTCAGGTTAAAAGTCCTAAGATTTAATCGAAGTTGTTAATCTCCGGTTAGTTTTGTGACCAGAGCAAGTACCGCCATTGGAGTCAGCCACATTATCAAGGATATTGTGCAGAAAAAGGCGCTAGCAACCCGACTAACGCTGAAGGAAATTTTCTATGTCGGGATGCTGGCGATTGAGGAGTTGGACGAAAAGCGCCTGCAAGAATTAGCCGACAAGGTGCATCAAATGCAGGTGAATGGCGAGATTTGAGAGGTTGAGGGCGATCGCCATTTTGGTGAAGTGAGGTTCGGGGCGATCGCGCTTCTCAAAACTTCAATAACTGGCGAGCTTAACTTTTTGATGGCTTGTATGCTCTTAGCCAATTTAAGCCCCGCTTAGCACCTAGTTTTTTTTGCATATCTTCCAGAGAACTGTAAACACGCTTATCGCGGATCAGCTTTGCGTATCCATCTTTAACTCCAGGGATTGAGGTAAGGTCAGATTTTGGATTGTTAATAAAATCCAAGAAATCTGTAACGTCTTGAGGCTCAACAACTCTTTCGTTCAGCTTTGACTGCAAAACAGCTTGTTCAATAGCCTTTTCTGCTTCTGGTTGTTTGGCTGCAATCACAAACACCCACAGCCTGACTAGATTAGCTGCCTTAGCTGCTTCATAGATGGGTAAACCCGTTAACAAATGGTAGTGATCTTCTTCATCGGTGAGACAAACAATCGGCAGAGATAGGTTAAAGTTCCAATCTGTTAGAGATTGCGAAACTTTTTTGATGATTGAGGTTGAAGTGCCTGAATTTTCTCTAGCAATTTCTATCTGATTTAAGACTACAAAAGAAGGTTGGCTCTCAATTTTTTTGTAAAAGTTGACCATGTTACTTACTGCTATTCCTTTCTAAGTGATCTATTTGCGTGACGATTTGTTTTGTCAAATTTGAAAATTGTGTTGCTACACTACTCGCTCCTTTATTCTGCTCAGCAAATAAAGAAAGAGGTTTGCGCTCATGAGAAGCTTGACCAACAGCGGTAGCTCGCTTTATCTCTGGAAGAAGAGGGATATCTTTAAATACCTTAGAAACTAAAGATTTTATAGTAGTGTGTAGATTGACATTTTCAACCATCATAGGAATTATTCCTAAGATATTTCCTCTCTTACCGTTGGTATCGTCGTGAATCTCTTCTGCATTTTTTATGGGTCTCCTAATTGCATATACTGAGAAATACTCCATTTGCGAAGGTATAATAATATACTGAGCAGCAAGGAGACCGTTCTGACTAACAGCAGTCAAGCTAGGTGGGGTATCAATAATTACATAATCATATTCTTTTGATAAACCCGTTTTTCTCAGGGCATTATCGAGCTTTTTATTGCAATATAAACCCAAACTTAAGATGCTACTATCGGTTGTTTGGTAGCTGCTTGGGAGAACATCTATTTTACCGTTGGCCTGATTATGGAGGCTTAATATTTTATTCAAAGCTGAAGGTTGAATATATTCATTAGGTTTAAATCCAGGTTGATCGTATTCTTTGAGAAAATTTATCAATTCTTTTCGTTCCTTCAAAGAATCTAAGATTTGCACGAACTCTTTCAAAGTTGTAGCCTTATCTAACTCATCAGCTTTATTAACTCCCAAAGATAGACTAGCATTGGCTTGCTCATCCAAGTCAACAACTAAAACTCTATTACCTATTTTGGCTAATTAATAAGCGATGTTAACAACTAAAGTGGTTTTGCCAACTCCACCCTTAGCTGTGTAAATTGCAATTGTACGCATTTTAACTGTATCCAAAAAATTTCTAACGAAATTTGCTACTGGTTGAACTTGTTCTGGGTTTTCTATATTCTGCTTACACTTTAGAGTTGCGAGCCCTTGTGTATATTCGTAAATCTCCACTAAAAACGGATCGATCAGTATCCCAAATCTTGTATTAGAGTATTTGAGATACGTTTGTAACTGAATGCGAGCTGCCGCATCAAGTCTAGTTTTAGCCGTCTTAATTTCAACCAGAAAGTTAATATACCGACTCAAGTCTTCTACTAAGAAATCAACCTCTTTTTGAGTCCAAACTAACTGACTATGGGCAGTCAGTTTAGGTACTTTAACCTTAAACTCTGGAATCCAGTGAGAATAACTGCTCTTGCGAGGCAAACCCGCCATCTCTAGCATTGTCTGAACCAGATGCAGAGACACATAAGCCTCATTATTCCAGTCAGAAGACAGTTGAACCATGTTGAAGACTCAGGCTTTTCTCTATTATTACCCAAAATGAGGTTTAGAGGACAGGGCGATCGCCCTCAGATTCCTGATTAACAGCTTCCATCAACCAAAATACCTAAAAAAATCCCCCGCCAGAAGGCAGGGGATTTCATTTAATTACCTAGAAACCAGAGTTCAGAGTTACCCGAATTTCCCGGCCGTCGAGGCAATTACAAAAGCCGCGTAAGTGAGGATGTATCCCACAGTAAAGTGAGCCAGACCAACAACACGACCTTGGATGATCGACAAAGCAACAGGCTTGTCTTTCCAGCGAACCAAGTTAGCCAAAGGAGTGCGCTCGTGAGCCCAAACCAAAGTCTCGATCAACTCTTGCCAGTAACCTCTCCAAGAGATCAGGAACATGAAACCAGTTGCCCACACAAGGTGTCCGAATAAGAACATCCAAGCCCAGACTGACAAGTTGTTAGTACCATACGGGTTGTAACCGTTGATCAACTGAGAAGAATACAGCCAGAGGTAATCGCGGAACCAGCCCATCAGGTAGGTAGAAGACTCATTGAACTGAGCCACGTTACCTTGCCAGATGCCTAGGTGCTTCCAGTGCCAGTAGAACGTTACCCAACCTAGGGTGTTCAGCATCCAGAACATCGCCAGGAAGAAAGAGTCCCAAGCAGAGACATCGCAAGTACCGCCACGGCCGGGGCCGTCGCAGGGGAAAGCATAACCGAAGTCTTTCTTGTCCGGCATCAGCTTAGTACCACGAGCGTCGAGAGCTCCCTTGACCAAGATCAAGGTGGTGGTGTGCAAGCCTAGTGCGATCGCGTGGTGAACCAAGAAATCGCCAGGTCCGATCGCCAAGAACAGAGAATTAGTACCGCTGTTAATCGCATCCAACCAGCCTGGGAGCCATACGTTGCCGTAGTTGGGCCAAGCGGTAGAAGCAATGCTGTCAGGGTTAGACAACAGCACGTCCATGCCGTAGAGAGCTTTTCCGTGAGCAGCTTGGATGAACTGTGCGAACACTGGTTCAATCAAGATTTGCTTTTCAGGAGTACCAAAAGCCACTACAACGTCATTGTGAACGTACAAGCCGAGAGTGTGGAAGCCCAAGAACAGCGACACCCAGCTCAAGTGAGAGATAATCGCTTCTTTGTGCTGCAACACGCGATCGAGCACGTTGCCTTTATTTGCTTCAGGATCGTAGTCCCGCACCAAGAAGATAGCTCCGTGGGCGAAAGCGCCGACCATGATGAATCCAGCAATGTACTGGTGGTGGGTGTAAAGCGCAGCCTGAGTCGTGAAGTCCTTACCTATAAAAGCGTAGGGAGGCATCGCGTACATATGCTGTGCTACCAAGGAGGTAATTACGCCCAAAGCAGCGAGGTGAAATGCCAGTTGGAAGTGCAGCGAGTTGTTGTAGGTTTCGTACAAGCCTTGGTGAGGCAAGTTGAACTGCCCTTCACTCTTACCGCCGACCAAACCAGCCTTAGAATCCAACATCTCTTTGATGCTGTGACCGATACCGAAGTTAGTCCGGTACATATGACCGGCAACGATAAACAGAACTGCGATCGCCAAGTGGTGGTGAGCGATGTCTGTCAGCCACAGGGATTCTGTTTGAGGGTGGAAGCCGCCCAAGAAAGTCAGAATTGCGGTTCCTGCGCCTTCGGAAGTACCGAAGACATGGTTCGCTGCATCTGGATTCTCGGCGTATACGCCCCAGTTACCACTGAAGAACGGAGCCAAACCGGCCGGGTGAGGCGGGGTAGACAAGAAGTTGTCCCAACCTACGTGCTGTCCGCGAGATTCGGGGATAGCAACGTGAACCATGTGACCAGTCCAAGCCAAAGAGCTGACACCGAACAAACCAGCCAAGTGGTGGTTGAGGCGAGATTCAGCATTTTTGAACCAAGACAAGCTGGGGCGGTACTTGGGTTGGAGGTGCAACCAACCTGCGAACAGGAAGACAGCGGCCAGAAGTAGCAAGAAGATAGCTCCTTGATACAGGTCGGCGTTTGTCCGAATCCCTTGGGTGAACCACCAATGGTAGACACCGGAGTAAGAGATATCCACCGGGTTAGAAGCGCCCCCTTGAGTGAAAGCTTCTACTGCAGGAGCGCCGAATTGCGGGTCCCAAATCGCGTGAGCGATCGGGCGGACGTTTAGGGGGTCTTTAATCCACTGTTCAAAGTTACCTTGCCATGCTACGTGGAACAGGCTGCCCGAAGTCCACAAGAAAATGATTGCTATGTGGCCGAAGTGAGAAGCAAAAATCTTTTGGTAAAGATTTTCTTCCGTCATGCCATCGTGGCTTTCAAAGTCGTGTGCTGTGGCAATCCCGTACCAGATCCGCCGTGTGGTCGGGTCTTGGGCAAGGTCTTGGCTAAATTTTGGAAATTTCGTTGCCATAAGCCTTGATTAATCCTGAATCCTGAACAAAGTTGAAGGGATTCGGTTCTGAGTTTGGATTCCGGGTTTGAGATTCTTCCCAAATCCAGAATCCAAAACCTAGGGGTAGTTTACCCTACCGAAATGATTCGCGCTAGGAAAAATGCCCACGTAGTGACAATTCCTCCTAGGAGGTAGTGAGCTACACCCACAGCCCGACCCTGAATAATGCTCAGAGCGCGAGGCTGAATGGAGGGACCGACCTTGAGCTTGTTGTGAGCCCAAACAATGGACTCAATCAGTTCTTGCCAGTAGCCGCGGCCGCTGAACAGGAACATCAAGCTGAAGGCGAAAACGAAGTGTCCAGCTAAGAACATCAGACCGTAGGCCGACAGTGCCGAACCGTAGGACTGAATAACCTGAGAAGCTTGCGCCCACAGGAAGTCCCGCAGCCAGCCGTTAATCGTGATCGCACTTTGTGCGAAGTTGCCGCCGGTGATGTGAGAAATTGTGCCGTCTGGCGATACTGTTCCCCACACGTCCGACTGCATTTTCCAGCTAAAGTGGAAAATCACGATCGAGATGCAGTTGTACATCCAGAACAAGCCGAGGAACACGTGATCCCAACCCGAAACTTGGCAGGTACCGCCACGGCCTGGGCCGTCGCAAGGGAACCGGAAGCCCAAGTTGCCTTTGTCAGGAATCAAGCGAGAACTGCGTGCAAACAACACGCCCTTCAAGAGAATCAGGACTGTAACGTGAATGGTGAAAGCGTGGATGTGGTGGATCATGAAATCCGCCGTACCCAACTCGATCGGCATCATCGCTACTTTGCCGGCGACTACTACTGCACCGCCGCCAAAAGCGTGGCTGACGATTTCCGTTGCATTAGGCGCCGTTGTGCCAGGAGCTAAGGCGTGGATGTTTTGCACCCACTGGGCAAATATCGGACGCAACTGAATCCCGGTATCCGAGAACAAATCTTGAGGACGACCGAAAGCCCGCATCGTGTCGTTGTGAACGTACAAACCGAAGCTGTGGAAGCCCAAGAATATACAAACCCAGTTCAGGTGGGAAATGATCGCATCTCTATGACGGATCACGCGATCGAGCAGGTTGTTGACGTTACCGCTCGGTTCGTAGTCCCGAACCATGAAGATTGCTCCGTGAGCGGCTGCTCCAACAATCAGGAATCCGCCGATCCACATGTGGTGGGTGAAGATGGACAACTGAGTCGGGTAGTCGGTCGCGATGTAGGGGTAGGGAGGCATCGCGTACATATGCTGAGCCACGATGATGCTCAGAGAGCCCATCAGTGCCAAGTTAATGGACAGTTGCGCGTGCCAAGAAGTAGTCAGGATTTCGTAGAGACCTTTGTGACCTTCACCAGTGAAGGGGCCTTTGTGGTTCTCTAGGATTTCTTTCATGCTGTGGCCAATGCCCCAGTTCGTGCGGTACATATGACCAGCAACGATGAACAGCACTGCCAAAGCTAAGTGGTGGTGTGCTGTATCACTCAGCCACAAACCGCCTGTGGTCGGGTTCAGACCGCCTTTGAAGGTCAGGAAGTCTGTGTATGCGCCCCAGTTGAGGGTGAAGAAGGGGGTTAAACCTTTAGCGAAACTCGGGTAGATGTCAGCCATCAAGCCCGGTGTCAAAATCCACTCGTGCGGCAGAGGGATGTCAGCAACTGTTTTGATCAGCTTGCCGCCGACTGTCAGCGGTGAACCTGCATCGATCGCGTCCATGCAAGCATTGATCGGCAGCGAAACGTGAATCTGCTGTCCCGCGTAGCCCAAGCAGCCGCAGCCCAACAACACTGCCAAGTGGTGGTTCATCATCGATTCCACGTTCTGGAACCATTCCAGTTTCGGAGCGCGGACGTGATAGTGGAACCAACCGGCAAACAGCATCAAAGCTGCCATTACCAGGGCGCCGATCGCAGTGCAATATAGCTGGTATGAGTTAGTGATGCCGTTGGCGCGCCACAGTTGGAACAGACCAGAGGTGATCTGAATCCCGTGAAAGCCGCCGCCTACATCTGCATTTAAAATTTCTTGACCAAAAATCGGCCAGACCACTTGAGCGCTGGGCTTGATGGCTGTAGGATTTGTCAGCCAAGCTTCGTAATTGGAAAATTTAGCGCCGTGGAAATATGCGCCACTCAACCAGACGAAGATTACTGCCAAGTGGCCGAAGTGAGCGCTAAAGATTTTGCGCGAAACGTCTTCTAAATCACTTGTATGACTGTCGAAGTCGTGAGCGTTAGCGTGGAGGTTCCAAATCCAAGTGGTGGTTTTTGGCCCCTTAGCTAGAGTGCGATCAAAATGACCGGGTTTTGACCACTTCTCGAAGGAAGTTGGAACCGGATTTTTATCGACTACTACCCTAGCTTTTACCTCTCGCTCTGGAGGACTAATGGTCATGAAGACTCTCCTCTCGGTAAGACAAGGAACGAGAACTGAATAATGTACCGGACACTCCCCGCGCTTGATTAGGCGGGGGATTCTCAGGAAAGCCGACACTGTAATGGACTTTACTCTTTGCAGAGCTAGACCCCGGTGCATCGTCTCCCCAAGCATTTTGCTTCTTTGAAGAAGCCAGTTTCCCAGTGTCGCTAACAATGTGACGGGGTACTGCCAACTCTTCTCACCAGATGAGCGGTCGATCGCGTCCTTGATTCAGACTTGATGCGACTGCTCCTTTTGAGGGAGTTTTATGAATTATAAGCTTGCTAGAGGAGTATTAATCGCTTGTTAACAATACTTAAAAAAGGCTCAATTCTTGATGTAATAACGCCTTTAAATTCCACAGTCCCTCGAAAAAGTCAAGAGGTACTGCCATTAACTTTACAAAACTCAAAGATAAGGTAATGGAGGAATAGTGATTTGTAGACAGATGTTTGGGAAAACGGCGGCGGGAGTTATGAGTCCGAGAGGATGGGTTGCCCGCTGCTGCCTCCATCCGATTCAGACGGGCATGGCGAATTCCCGATCGGCAATTCCCAAATACTAAATTCGGTTTTGGGCTATAGTTCCCTATGAGAAGGCTTCTAGGAGTATGGTTGCGTGATTGGCATCAATTGGCACAGAACGGTTGCAGGCAGGCTGCTGGCATTATTCGCAGCAGCAGTATTAATTTTGGGTTTAGCAAGTTGTGGCGCGGGCAATCCCGAATTGCCCAAATCAGGGAACAAGAGCGGCTCAGCTACCGCCCAGGTAAACAGAATCTCAGAGGTTTCTCCCCCAGAAGCCATTCAACAACTGCGTAAGGCTCTAGAAATCTACCGGCCTCAAATTAGTATTTTGAATCCATTACCTGACGAAGTGCTTCAGGATATAAATGTGTCTGTTCAGTTCCAAGTTAAGGACTTCCCCATTTTTAAAGATGCAAACTTGGGTTTGGGGCCCCATCTGCAAGTTTTATTAGACAACCAACCTTATGCAGCAGTTTACGACATCAACCAACCTGTAACGCTGTCGAATTTAGAACCCGGAACCCATACCCTGCAAGTGTTCGCCGCTCGCCCTTGGGAAGAAAGTTTTAAAAACGAAGGTGCGGCGGCTCAAACCACCTTTCACGTCTTTACCAAAACCGACGACAATAATCCCGATCGAACATTGCCCCTATTAACGTACAACAGCCCCCAAGGCACCTACGGGGAACAACCCATCCTGCTCGACTTTTACTTGACAAATGCCCCCCCGCACCAAGTGGCCCAAGAAAATTCCCAAGATGAAATACTCGATTGGAAAATTCGAGCCACAGTCAATGGCGAAAGCTTTGCGATCGACCAATGGCAACCTATATATCTTAAAGGATTCAAGCCTGGGAAAAATTGGGTACAGCTAGAATTAATTGACGAACGGGGAAAAATTGTCACAAACGCCTTTAATAATACAGTCAGACTGATAAATTTCCAACCGCTCGGTCAAGATCCTCTTTCAAAATTAGTGCGGGGCGAACTAACAGCAGCAGAAACTCGCGGTATAGTTGATCGCACCTACCAAGCCCCCCAGCCCGAACCCACGCCAACCCCCGAACCAAAACCGATACCTGAACTAGAAAAAACACCAGTTGTCCAACCCTCACCAGCGGTTCAAGAAACCCCTGTTACCCAACCCAGCTTAGAGCCAACAGTTGCTCCCGAAGTTGCTCCGGTTCAAGTAATAGAAACGACACCGACAACATCTCCCCAACTCGAAGCGCCGAAAATTATTGTAGAACCAGTTCAAGTAATAGAAGCGACACCGACAGCAACTCCACCGTTAGAAACCCCGAAAGCTGTTGCACCCGTTAAAATAATAGAACCGACACCGACAGCAGCTCCACCGTTAGAAACCCCGAAAGCTGTTGCACCCGTTAAAATAATAGAACCGACCCCAACAGCATCTCCCCAAACAAAAAAACAGGAATATAAAGGATACTACAATCGGTTCCGCAACTTCTTGCATCAAGAACCCCAACCTGCTACTCCTTCAAATCCACCAACCCTGCCCGAAATAACAGAAAAAGCTCCAGTACCAAAAGTAAAAGTAGTTGCTCCCGCGATACCAGAACCGTCTCCCAATCTTGTACCGCCAACGCCACCAGTTGCCGCTGAAACTCCTAGCCAGCCAACCAGCGAATTAGCCCCTCCCGAAACAACAGTGTCCGAACCCGAAAATCAGCCCAAATCCGAACAAAAAGTCGAATTTGCCACCTAACAAAAACTTTCTGGGCTTCGTGGCATGGGCGTCCCGCCCGTGATCCATCTGCGGTCAAAAATTAAAAATCAGGACAATCGAAAATGACTTACCTTGAAACTGCAGCCAAATTCTACAGCGATGTTGCCGAAACACCCCAAATCGGACTTTGCTGCGTCCAAAGCAGCCCCTTGCAATTGCCAGGATTAAAAATTCCCGAACAAATGCAAGAAATGAATTACGGCTGCGGCACAACCGTTCACGCCGCCGAACTCGTCGGCAATCCATTCGTACTTTATGTAGGCGTCGGCGGCGGCTTAGAAGCACTACAATTTGCATATTTTTCAAGACACAAAGGAGCAGTTATTGCCGTCGATCCGGTTCCAGCAATGCGAGAAGCGGCTGCACGAAACTTGCAAATGGCCGCCCAAGAAAATGATTGGTTTGATGCGAGTTTTGTGGAAATTATAGAAGGCGATGCTTTTGCATTGCCAGTGCCGGATGCTTCTGTAGATGTTGTCGCACAAAATTGCTTGTTTAATATCTTTGAACCGGCGGATTTAGCTAAAGCATTAAAAGAGACTTATCGGGTGTTAAAACCCGGTGGCAGATTGTTGATGAGCGATCCGATCGCAACTCGCCCCATTCCGCAGCATTTGAAGGAAGACCAACGCTTGCGGGCCTTGTGTTTGTCCGGCGCTTTGACATACGCAGAATACGTTCAACACCTTGTAGACGTTGGTTTTGGGCAAGTCGAAGTGCGGGCGCGCCGTCCTTACCGGCTGCTCGACAAACACAATTATCAATTAGATGCGGATTTGCTGTTAGAAAGCCTGGATTCGGTGTCTTTCAAAGTGCCTGTACCGGATGATGGAGCTTGCATTTTCACTGGCAAGACGGCGATTTATGCGGGGTCTGAGGAGCTGTTTGATGACGGAGCGGGTCACGTTTTGCAGCGGGGCGTGCCGGCGGCTGTCTGCGATAAAACTGCTGGGAAGTTGGGGGGATTAATGCCCGATAAGGTATTAATTACTGATTCGACTTGGCATTATAACGGTGGCGGTTGCTGTTAGATTTTGTGTGGGTGAAGTCGATCGCAAGTGCGATCGACCAGAATAAAATTAACGGTGTATTGGTTATTTTGGAAAATAATTGCAGGGAAAAGCAAGCATAAAATTTAGCAGAAGATAAGAGACGCCAATTGCTGAAGTTGGTTGACAATAGCTTCCTAATACTATAGTATTCGATAATGACATATAAGACTATTGACTTATTTTCTGGTGCGGGTGGCTTGACTACAGGATTTCACCTGGCTGGTTTTGAATCTTTATGTGCGATCGAGGTGGATGCGAAAGCTCTAGCGACCTATAAGCACAATTACCCTAACACCAAAATTGTTCATCAGGATATACGTGAGCTCAATCCTTTGGATTTGCGATTATGTTTGGGTTTGCAGAGGGAGGAACTAACAGCGTTGATAGGTGGCCCCCCATGTCAAGGGTTTTCAAGAAATATTCCTGCTGACTATCGCTACCTCAGCGACTCTCGCAATCAGTTATATCGGACATTTTTAGAATTCGTACAGGAATTTAGACCCCTTTACGTTGTTATGGAGAACGTACCTGAAATCTTGAAAGCTTATGGTGGTGTAGTTAAGAATGAAATTACACAGCAACTTGAGTCGCAAGGTTATAAAGTCACTTATGGCTCACTAAACTCCGCGCATTATGGAGTACCGCAGACCAGATCGAGGGCTTTTTTCCTGGCTAGTTTAGATAAACCACTTCAATTCCCTGAACCTACACACGCTGGCGAGATTAGAAGCGATTACAGAGCTACTAAATCTTGTTACCAACTTAGTCTCCTAACATCAAACATTTCTTCAGTCGTCACAGTTAGAGATGCGGTTGGAGATTTGCCGTCATTGAACGCAGGAGACGAATATAATGCTGAAGTTTATCCTTTTCCACCCCAAACTGCGTACCAAGCAATGATACGTAATGGAAGTACGAAACTTTTCAATCACGTTGCTCGTGCTTTGAGTCCCATTCAAATGTCAAGAGTGCGTCTTCTTAGTGAAGGGCAAGATGCTAGAGACTTGCCACCAGAATTAGCTCCTAAAAAGCACTATAGCGGTGCATATGGAAGGCTTTACTGGGATAAACCAGCAAGAACTATCACAAGGTGGGTTTTCCATCCAGGATCGGGCAGGTTTTTTCATCCTACCCAAAATCGGACAATTACAATCCGTGAAGCTGCAAGATTGCACTCTTACCCCGATAACTTTCACTTTCTGGGAACATACACTGATATGGCTTCTCAAATCGGAGAATCAGTACCCCCACTTCTAGGCAAAGCAATAGCTGCATCTATTCTCCAAGTTCACTGTCAAAAGACTGTGTACTGAGTTGCTCTTGCAAAGCAGATAGAACAGTTTGCACATATCGATCAATTGTAATACGAGTTCGCTTAACCCTGATGTGAACTGCTTCTGGAGGAATGGTTCTAGCTCTAAAAAGTTGCTTTTGATTCTTGTACCAAACTAACTCTAGCTTACCTGCAACGTTGCCTTGTAGGCCTGCTCCCGATCTTCCCGTAACTCTATCAACTGTCCAAGCCCAAGAAAAAGCATTTGGGTCAAGTGGATTAAGAGGGAATTCACAGTAAATATATTCATATCCTCTAATGGTTTTCAGCAGTATGCCTTCATAGCTATTGGTAATGCTCTGTGCTGCTTGACTCGATATAATTTTCTCGTTCCAATGCTGAACAATAGCTGCTCCAAGTTCAGCAGGTGAGGATTGTTCAGTCAAACCAGGAAAACCAAGTTTGGCAGCCTTTTTGATAACATCTGCTCTCTGAATGACAAACAAAAATGTATTTACAACACTAAGACTATTCAGTTGAAGAGATTTGAGTGACCAACCCGTTGCAGTCGTGGTGTCAACAGCATCATAGAGGAGTTTGCTACGTCCTAATGCTGGATCTGATAAAGGAATATGCTTGACATAATGAAAAATAGCTTCCCAAGTATAATCCTCTATCGAGCCTATAACTGGAGATGCAATGGTAGCAATAATGGCTTGCCTCAATCTTTCAATCTCGTTTTCCGTCAGCACTCAAGAGTTCCTCTACAACGCGTAAAAATTCACCCATTGTTATGTCCAGAGCATTTGTAATGTGACTAAGAACTCTAACAGATGGACTTTTCAGTCCTCGCTCAAGCTGGCTGATATAGGTTCTGTGCAGACCTGTGACTTCTGCCAGATATTCTTGTGACCAACGTTTCTCTATGCGACGACGTTGTATTTCTAGTCCTAAAGTTTGGTCTAGTTTGCTAGGCTGCATGAAGAGAAATATTAAGGTTTTGAATACCAAAGTTCTACAGACTAAAGTATTCAATGCCGCACTATGAGCACTGAGTTCGCCCTCCTAGGAGTGCCACAGCCATCTTGGCTGTCTCCACAAGCCCCGGTTTAGTAAGCTTTCTTCCCATCCTGCCAAACTTCCCGCTAAATTAAAGAAGTAAAAAAATCATTCACGTCCTACCCAGGAGATGCCATGCCTCGCGTCAGAGCACCAGAATTCCCCGGAAACTACCCCTGGCTAAACACCGAAAAACCTTTATCCATTGAATCCTTAAAAGGGCGCGTAGTCCTTCTCGACTTCTGGACATACTGCTGCATCAACTGCTTGCACGTCCTGCCCGACTTAAAATACCTCGAACAAAAATATAAAGATTCCCTCACCGTTATCGGCGTTCACTCGGCTAAATTTGAAAACGAAAAAGAAGTAGAAAACATCCGCCAAGCTATCCTCCGCTACGATATCGAACATCCGGTAATTGTAGACAGCGGCATGAAAGTTTGGCAAAGCTATGCCGTTCGCGCTTGGCCGACTTTAATGGTGATCGATCCTGAAAGTTATGTCGTCGGCTTTGTTTCGGGCGAAGGCAATAGAGAAGCACTTGACGAGTTAGTTGGCAAGTTAATTGCTGAATACAAAGATAAAAATGCACTTAACTTTAAACAACTCAGTTTTCGCTTAGAAAAACAGCGCAAACCTGTATCAACACCGCTGGCTTTTCCCGGAAAAGTGCTGGCATTTGCGATCGCTGCAACGGAGGCAAAACAGCTTCACCAACAGGTAGCGCTTTTGGGCGAAATGAGTCAGGAAAATGAATCTGTAGATGAAACTGTATTGCCCGGGCCTGCTAATTCAGTCATACAAAACTTAGTCGGTTCTTGCTTATTTATTGCGGATTCTGGCCACAATAGGATTGTTGTCAGCACCCTCGAAGGTGAGGTGCTGCACGTCATCGGTAGTGGCAAGCCGGGTTTAACTGATGGGGACTTTGAAGAGGCTGAGTTTTTTGCACCTCAAGGTATGGCTTTTGATGCAGAAAGTCAAATTCTATATGTTGCTGATACGGAAAATCATGCCCTCAGAAAGATTGATTTTACGACTCAACGGGTGGAAACTGTTGCTGGTACCGGCGAACAAAGTCACGAAATTTCACCCCGCAGCGGCAAGGGTTTAGAAACGCAATTGAATTCGCCTTGGGATTTAGAAAGAGTTGGAAATAGACTTTTTATTGCAATGGCGGGTTCCCACCAAATTTGGGAAATGCAGTTAGACACGGGCACGATCGGCACTTATGCGGGTATTGGCCGAGAATCCTGTGTGGACGGGAATCTGGCAGAATCTGCTTTTTCTCAGCCCAGTGGTCTGTCTACCGATCGATCGGAGTTGTTTGTTGCTGACAGCGAAATTAGTTCGATTCGCGCTGTGGGTATAGATGAAGAACCGAAGGTGCGAACTGTTTGCGGTAGCGGTGAATTGTTTGGTTTTGGGGATAAAGATGGTCGCGCTGATGAGGTAAGGTTGCAGCATTGTTTGGGTGTTGAATACGCTCAAAATTACCTATGGGTGGCTGATACTTATAATCACAAAATTAAGCGGATCGACCACCGGGGCGGTACGTGCAGAACTATGATTGGAGAGGGTACAGCGGGTTTGGTTGACGCTAAAGGCCTTAAGGCTCGATTTTTTGAACCTTCAGGGTTGAGCGCGATCGGGCCTCACTTGTTTGTTGCTGATACGAACAATCATGTAATTCGGAGAGTAGAGTTGGATACCCTGGAAGTGACAACTTTGGATTTCCCCAATTTGTGCCCTCCCGATGTTTGTTTGCCTGATTAAGTCGATCGACTTTTTTGACATCAGGCACGGTTCTCAATTCTCCTGATTGCCAGATTGATTGTGGTAACGTAGGGTGCTCTTCGGCGCACCTTACCACAATTTTCAAGCCAAGTAAATTAACCTAATTATTCGCGGCGAGTGCATTGCCTTAGCCGCAATTCACTCCGGGATGCAGAACTTCTATATTTAGGGTGTACGGCTCAAGAACCCCTAACCAATATAAGTAGAACGCCCAACCACTTTTTGCGTCCAGGACTGAATTACTAAATGTTGTTAATTCCATCGCTACTAAAACCGCGATCGCCATTAGTAAATAATCCCAAAAATCATCGCCCCAATCTAAAATTCCGAATAGCTCAGCAGCCGCACTATTTTTTCAGCATCGTTCAATTCGCCGACTATTCGCCGCACGGGTTGCGGCCAGATTTTAATCAAAGTAGGAGTTGCTGAAATCTGATCTGCCTCCGCTTGTTCTGGATGTTTCAAAACATCAATTACTTTTAAAGTGTAGGGACGATCGAGGCATTTCTCTAAAAACTGGTGTAAAGTTTCCAGAGTGCGTTCAGTGCTGGGGTTGCTGCCAGAAACAAACAGACGCAAAACGTACCCTTGAGTTTGTGGCGCTGGGGTGAGTGCTGTTGGTGTGGGAAGCCGAGTTTGCTGCGATTGCGGAAAGCACAAGGGAGTTACTATCGAAGTGCTCCCGTCCGATCGAGCTTCGGGGCTGGCATACTGTACAACTAAGTCGTGATTTTCCCAAAGTTCGGGGAATTGTTCGTGATAAGTAGCAATTGCCATCGGTTCGCACATTTCTTCGCTGCGGGGATGCCACACCAAGTCGCCAGTCCCAAAAATAGCGTTCAGCAGCGTTTGATGTCGCAGAACCGGGGGGTAGGCCTCCGCAGCAACCCGCACCTGCCGATCGCCTGGATCGAGCCAGCAGTCAACGGTTGCCGTGTAGCAAGGTATCAGAAAATGCGGCGGTTCCGACAAACCGAGCATCTCCTGTAGAGCTACGCACAACTGCAAGTGCCACCGAGTTTGCTTGCGGGGGTCTATGCAATAGATTAAGTCTCCCCCTGGTGTAAACAGCGCAATGCCTTTGAAAATTTCTGGCAAAATCGGGCGATCGACTTTCAATTCAGTACACCAATAAAAGTTAACAGTTAACTGTTAACAGTTAACTGTTAACACTCGACCTTTAGACTCGACCTCGAAGCATCTGAGCCATTTCGTTCGGGTACGGCGAGTTTTCTACACAAAGTTCTTCAGTAATCCGACCTTCTTGATAAAGGCCATAGAGCGACTTATTCATCGTCGTCATGCCTTCATAAGTATCTTTGATCATAATTTGATTAATTTCCTCATTCTGGCCCTTCAGAATGTATTCCTTAACCACGTCGGTATTGATCAAAACGTCGTGGAAAGCAGCCCGCTTCCCGTCTGTGGTTTTGCACAGCAGTTGAGCAATAATTGCCACTAGGGATTCGGAAAGTGAAACCCGTATGGCCTCCTGTTCTTCGGGCCCGAACATATCCAGAATCCGGTTCAGAGTTTTAATCGCACTGTTGGTGTGCAGGGTTCCTGCAACTAAGTGACCGGTCTGAGAGGCTTTGAGGGCGATTTCCACCGTCTCTCTGTCCCGAATTTCTCCTACTAGCATCATGTCCGGGTCTTGCCGCAGAGCGCCTTTGAGAGCGCTCATAAACTTCAGGGTGTGCCTGCCGACTTCCCGGTGCTTGATCAAGGATTTTTTGCTTTCGTGTACGAATTCTACCGGGTCTTCGATCGTGATGATATTGTAGGCTTTATTCTTATTGATGTAGTCGATCATCGCAGCCAAGGTGGTAGACTTACCCGAACCTGTCGGGCCTGTCACCAAAATCAGCCCTTTGTGGTAGCCGGATATTTTCTTAAAGACCTCCGGCAGCTTCAATTCCTCCAGTGTCATTATTTTGGCAGGAATTAGCCGCAGCACCATCGCCGGCCCGGCTAAGGAGTCCATGCAACTAATCCGAATCCGCACGAACCCGAAGTCGAAAGCGCCGTCAAAGTCTAGGGTTTTTTGGAAAATTTCAATTTCTTCATCGCTCATGCACTCCCGCAACCAGCCAAAAAACGTATCTAAATCTGTTGGTGGATAGCCGATGTCTGCAATTTCGCCTCGCGTGCGGAAGCGGGGCACTTCGTTTACGCCGAGGTGAAGGTCGGATACCCCTTCATCTTTGGCTCGGAGGACGAGCTCTTTCAAAGTCGGAGCTCCGCCGCTGCTAGAGATCGGGTTTTTAGGTGTGGCGAAGGATTGTGGCGGCGGTGCTGGTGCTGGTGCGGGTGCGGGCGGCGGTGCGGGCGGCATTCCTGCTGCTCTGGGAGGCATCCCTGGAGCTGGAGGGCGGGGCATTCCTGGCGGTGGGGGAGCTCCGGGTACGGGCGGGCGAGGAGCTGGCGGATGCTGCTGTGTCATATGCGCTACCTTAAGTTGGTGAGAAGGCTGACTCGAACAGATGATTTGTAGGAGTTGGACAATGCTGATCGCCATTGTGCGGGTCTTGCACAAAAGCTTAACTGTTGTACTCAGTCTATCGCAAGATCAGGTTCTACTGGTGCAATACAAAGGAAATATTCTGCCAATAGGAGGATGCGCTCACTCTCTATCTACGACCAAATATGGATTTTCCACATTTTTGGAGAATTTTTTTTAAGGAAAAGAGTTTTCCGCAACCAAGCAGTATAAATGGATACTTTAGCCAAATATTAAGGACTTAAACAGATGAATTCTGTCGATCGGGCTTTTACTCCAGCTCTGGAGTTGGCGGAGTCGATCCGCGCTCTGGAAGTGTCGCCCCTAGAAATTGTCAATCTGTACTTGGAACGCATTGAGCGATTAAACCCTGAGCTGGGCAGTTATTTTACTGTAACGGCCGAGCGGGCGATCGCCCTAGCTAAATCTCAAACCGAAAAACTAGCTGGGTTAAACAAGCCACAGGAATTGCCACCTTTTTTCGGAGTGCCGATCGCCATTAAAGACTTGACACCAGTTACGGGCGTTCCGTGTACATACGGCACTCAGGCTTTGCTGGATAACATCTCTGCCTACGACGAGTCAGTAGTATGGCGGATCAAAGCAGCAGGATTTAACATTCTGGGGAAAACAGCAACCTCTCAAATTGGCTCATTACCTTACACCGAACCAGAAGGTTTCCCGCCCGCGCGCAATCCCTGGAATTTAGACTATACGCCCGGAGGTTCCAGCGGAGGCTCAGCGGCGGCTGTAGCAGCGGGTTTGTGCGCGATCGCCCAAGGTTCAGACGGCGGCGGTTCGATTCGAGGCCCAGCTTCCTGCTGCGGTTTAGTGGGCATTAAACCGTCGCGAGGGCGAGTTTCCTGGGCACCTGTCGGAGATTACCTCAGCGGCATTTCTGCAAACGGCCCACTGGCGCGCACTGTAGCTGACGCCGCCGCACTTTTGGACGTGATGTCAGGCTACACAACGGGCGATCCGTACTGGCTACCTGATTCAAATCCGACGTTTTTAGAGGCTTCCCGTCAAAAGTCGGGCAAGCTGCGAATTGCGTTTTCTACGAGTATTTCCCCTGTGGGCGAGGCTTCGGCTATCTGTCAGCAAGCCGTACTCGAAACCGTCAAGTTACTGACAGATTTGGGTCATGATGTCGAACCTGGATGCCCAGATTTTACGGGTTTAATCGAACCGTTTATAGCAATTTGGCAGTCGGGGGCGGCGGCAAGTGGCATTCCAGGCCCTGCTTTGGAACCGATGAATCGCTGGCTGTTAGAAAGAACTATTTCCGCTGGGGAATATTTGCGGGCGGTGAATCAAATGCAGGTTATTTCACGGCGGATTGTGGGATTCTTTGAAAAATTTGATGTGTTAGTTTTGCCAACTTATATGCACTCGCCAATCCGGGTTGGGGAGTGGGCGGATTTGAGTTTTGAAGAAACTTTGCAGCGCATTATTAATTGGGTAGCTCCTTGTCCGCCATTTAATGCTAGTGGTTTGCCTGCGATCGCACTTCCTGCCATTTTAGATAACAACGGTTTGCCCGTGGGAATTCAAATTATCGGGCGGCCGGCGGCGGAAGCAACTTTAATTGCTTTAGCGGCGCAGATGGAAGCGGCGAAACCTTTCCCGGTTTTAGATTTTCAATAGGGAAGGGCAACGGATAAAAGCACGTTTCCCCTTTTTACTGGTGTTCCAAATCTGGATTTATGTGCGAGGAATTAGACACCGGATTTTTTCAGAGATTTCTCGTTAGCCAACCCAGATTTTACTAAAAAAACCGGGTTGTTCCAGGTAAACCGGGAACTAGAAACCAGGTTTCTTCAGATATTTCGGGTTAGCAAACCCATATTTTGCCAAGAAATCGGGTTGCTCCGGGCAAGTCCTACTTATTATCAATTACCTGCTGCAAATTTTCCCTAATACCTCTGGGAATTGATAGATGCTTGTGATTTTTTTATCGGAAAACAGGTGGTCGATCCCTGCCAATATTTAGGGTAAAAATTTAGGTTATGGCAACCGCCAACACGGTTGCCATAACCTAAATTTTGTTTGCCATAAATGGCTCGAATAAATGAAGCGAATCTTGTATTTAGGTGCGGTATTTCCTAATAATATTGAATGAATGCCAAAATTGCCGATCAGTTTTTAGGCAAAAACTAGGAAAATTATTCAATGTGGATAGTTGTGAAGTTCCAGGATAACAGGATTAACCCAAAAAAGAAAACCTGACAGTTAAGAACCGATCGCTTTTTTCACTCGCGAAGTTTGTATTTTTTGGGCGGTCGATTAAAAAATCCTTCAACTCATCATCATTAGCACCCGCACAAGAAGTGCACTTAGGTAGGGAATGTGCGATCGGCAAGTAAATATGCGTAGAGGCATTGCCGATCGCACTCCGATGGAGGCAATTTCTCGGCATCTAGAACAATATCTCGGTATCTGGGAGAATTTTGAGAATATGGTGATCTACCCCCTCTAGTTCAATAACGTAAAAATGAGCATCAGACCAAATTTCAGATGGTTTTCTTCGGTAGCGAGTGTTTTGGGTTCAATCTCGATTAATCCTTTCAGCGACGTGACATCCCCTGTAAAAGCTGCTGAAACTGTTGTTGTCCGCAAAGGTATTTTAGAATCCTCGATATCGGTTGCGGATTTGCGCGAACTCGCAGAAACAGGAAAAGTCCCCGCCCAACTGCAAGCTTATGCCAATCTCCTGTCTGAGGAACAGCGGAGTAAAATTTTTCGGGCACTGCAAGCGAAAATTCCCCTAAATGTAGTCGGCCTGAGCAACTTGCTAAATACGGGCATCGGCACTGGCATCCTGACGGATTTGACTACTGTGATACCCAGGCGCGACGGTGGGGGTGTGGAAGCGCTGCGAGCCGCTCTGGTGCAGGGAGCAAAGGCGCCGGAAGGGTTATCGATATTGAGTTTCATTGAATCTTATCCGAGCTCGCGGGTGGTGGTGGATCTCGATCGAGCTTTCGCAGTTTTGGGAAATATGAACGCAAGTTTTTGGCAAACTCAGCGCTTTATGGCGGCGATCGCACCTCAATTAGCAGCGGTTAAACCAGCCCTCAACCTTCCTTTCGACCCCAGCCAACCAGGCCCTAATTCCGTGAAGGTACGGGCGCTAGATTTGAACGATAGCGCCCGCAATCGACCTATTCCGGTTGATGTGTACTGGTCGAGAGCTGCGACAGCCGACAAACCGACGATCGTCTTTTCTCACGGGTTGGGTTCCGTCCGCACCGATTTGCGCTACTTAGCCGAGCATTTGGCGTCTCACGGCTATGTGGTAGCAGCTTTAGAACATCCGGGAAGCAATGAAACGAATACCAATGCTGCGATGGCGGGTAAGTCTCCCTTGCTAGCTCCTCAAGAGTTTTTAGACCGTCCCAAAGACATCAGTTTTGTGCTCGACGAACTGACAAAATTGAACCAAACTGATGATAGCTTGCAGGGGAAAATCGCGATCGACCGAGCCGTAATAATTGGCTATTCATTTGGCGGTGCCACAGCCTTGTCCGTGGCCGGCGCCGAACTGCAATTGAGCGGACTCAAACAGCGGTGTCAGGGAGATTTGATAGGGTTCAGCTTAGGCGAAGGAATTCAGTGCGCGGCGGCGGGATTGCCCGAAGAACGGTATCAATTGCGGGATGCAAGGATTAAAAGGGCGATCGCCATGAATCCGATCACATCATTACTATTTGGAGAAACGGGTTTAAGTGCAATTCAAATTCCCACCTTAATAGTAGCATCTTCTGCCGACAAAACAACTCCCGCCTTAGCCGAACAAATTGCCGGATTCCCAAAGATTCCCTCTCCCAAATGGCTAGTCGGTTTTGTAGGAGGAACCCACTTAAGCGTCAAAGATCCGAGTACAACTTTAGACCAACTTCGCAGACCTAGCACAGTAATTACCGGGGATGAAGTTGTCGGCGACCAAGCTGCTAGCATACGCAATTATATAAAAGCTGTAAGTTTAGCTACCGCCGCTCAACTAACTGCTGAAGCTGACAAATATGCAGTTTTTCTAACGCCAGAATACGCGCAATTTGCTTCTACAAATGCAATCCCGGTGCGGCTGGTAACAGAAATTACTCCAGAAATTAATGCAGTAGTGCAAACTTTTATTCAAGGGAATAAGTAGTCATTAGTCCTTAAGTAGGTAAGCGCCCAAATACCATAGTATCTTGTACAGTTCTCGACTCAGTACCTAATGATGTAGGGTGTGCTAGGCGCACCTTACCGCTATGAGTCATTAGCTAATAATCGGATTTCCGCTCCAACACCTATAATAAAGGTGTTTGTAGTGGTAGTTAGAGGGGACATCATATTGCGACTAGCAGCCTTTCCTTTTGTATGCGCGGCCCCTTAAGCTGTTGTGCCTTTAAATAGGGTATAATAAAAAATGAGTTTAGTCAATCTCTACAAAAATGCCAGCTAAAAACC
>NZ_JAUBPU010000104.1:0-9667 GCF_036700885.1 Microcoleus sp. S13_B4 | reverse complement strand
CGTGAGGCTATTTCTGCCCATTCTTGTGACTTGGCTATGCCTGAGCTCATTCCCATTCTTCAGACCTGAATCCTTACGAAATTTTAATAGAGGAAGGTCTTTGAGACAATGACAGAAGCTTATCCGCGACAAGGCGAAGTTTATCTTGTTAGAGCTTTGCGAAAGATCGGAGATACCAAAAAGCGTCCTGTTGCTGTCGTTTCCATAGATAGCCGGAATGAATTGAGCCGTACTGTACTGATTGTCCCTTTTACTAGCGATTTGAGAGGGGGCGAAACTCCGACTCGGGTTTTGATTCCTGCTGGTGAAGGAGGTTTAGAATCTGACTCGCTGGCTGTCTGCGAGCAAATTATAACTGTCCAAAAGACTTATCTGGAACAAGGCCCTTACGGTCAACTTAGTGCCGATGTCCTAGCAAGAATTCAGAGGGCTATACAAGTGTCGATCGGCATTTACGAACTTTAATAATATTTCTGATATTCTAAATTTTGTTACAATTTGTAAAAATACTGTAAAGGATAGGTAAAATGCGGGTTGCGATCGCAGGTGCGGGACTGGCTGGAATGACCACAGCAGTCGATTTAGTGGATGCCGGCCACGAAGTAGAAATTTTTGAATCCCGCCCCTTTGTCGGCGGCAAAGTCGGCAGTTGGGTAGATCCCGACGGCAATCACGTTGAAATGGGTTTGCACGTCTTCTTCGGCTGCTATTATAACTTATTTGCCCTGATGAAAAAAGTGGGAGCTTTTGACGATTTGCTCCTCAAAGAACACGTCCACACTTTTATCAATCGAGGGGGCGAAACCGGTTCTTTAGATTTTCGCTTTCCCGTGGGTGCTCCTTTGCACGGATTGAAGGCATTTTTCACGACATCTCAGCTATCCGTACAAGACAAAATTCAAAATGCGATCGCCCTGGGAACTAGCCCGATCGTCCGAGGTTTGATAGACTTTGACGGGGCAATGAAAACTATCCGCGATTTGGATAAAGTTAGCTTTGCTGACTGGTTTCGCAGTCAAGGTGGCAACCAAAACTCGCTCAAAAGAATGTGGAATCCGATCGCCTACGCACTGGGTTTTATCGACACTGAAAATATTTCTGCCCGGTGTATGTTGACAATATTTCAATTCTTTGCATCAAAAACCGAAGCCTCTGTCATGCGGATGCTGGCCGGTTCTCCCAACGAATATTTGCACAAACCAATTGTGGAATATTTGGAAAGCAAAGGAACGAAAATCCACACGCGGCGCCGAGTTCGAGAAATTCAGTTTCAAGAAGGTGCAGAAACTCACGTAACTGGTTTGGCAATAGCTAGCGGCGAAACGGAAGAAACTATTACCGCCGATGCTTATGTGTTTGCATTAGATGTGCCTGGAATTCAGAAAATATTGCCCCCAGCTTGGCGCAAATGGTCAGAGTTTGACAACATTTATAAGTTAGATGCGGTGCCAGTTGCTACAGTACAATTGCGGTTCGACGGTTGGGTAACGGAACTGGAAGACGAAGCCAAGCGCAAACAGTTGAGCCATGCTGTAGGAATCGATAATTTGCTGTATTCAGCAGATGCAGACTTTTCGTGTTTTGCAGACCTAGCGCTGGCAAGTCCCAAGGATTATTATAAAGAAGGACAAGGATCGCTGCTCCAGTTGGTGCTGACACCGGGAGATCCGTTTATTAAACAAAGCAATGAGGCGATCGCCCAACACGTACTTAAGCAAGTTCAGGATTTATTCCCCTCAGCGCGGGAATTAAACATGACTTGGTACAGCGTAGTTAAGCTCGCTCAATCTTTGTATCGCGAAGCACCGGGAATGGATGTTTTCCGCCCTGCTCAAAAAACTCCGATCGCCAATTTCTTCCTAGCAGGAAGTTACACTCAGCAAGACTACATTGATAGTATGGAAGGAGCGACACTTTCAGGCCATCAAGCGGCTAAGGCAATTCTCGAAGCTTACAGTCATTAGTCATTAGTCCTCTCGATCCCCCCTAACCCCCCTTTTCTCGTTCCCAGGCTCTGCCTGGGAATGCCTATCAGGAGGCTCCGCCTCCAGATATTTAGACAGAAAATGCGAGGCAGAGCCTCTAGAAATGCGTTACCAGGCAGAGCCTAGTAACGAGAAATCCACAATCTAAAATCTAAAATCTAAAATCTAAAATCGCATGACTGATTGGTTAGAACACAGTGTCCAAGTAGAAGTAGCAGTTCCCATCGAATTAGCGTGGCAACTCTGGTCAGACTTAGAGCAAATGCCGCGCTGGATGAAGTGGATCGAATCAGTTCGCATTCTCGAAGACAACCCGGAATTGTCGCGCTGGAAACTCGCAACTGGCGGGTTAGAATTTAGCTGGCTTTCTCGGATTCTCAAAGTAGTGCCGAATCAGATAATTCAGTGGGAATCGGTAGACGGTTTGCCAAATCGGGGTGCGATCAGATTTTACGATCGCAAAAACAGCAGTATTGTCAAATTGACGGTAGCTTATGGAGTTCCCGGCTGGCTGGCAAAATTGATGGACAATTCATTTCTAGCGCGAGTAGTTGAATCGACTCTTATGGCTGACTTGGAAAGGTTTAAAGAGTATGCTCTGGAAGTGAAAGCGACTTCTTAAATTATGAGGACTAAAGTCATAACTACTAGCCAGTTTGTAGTAAGGACTTCAGTCCTTTAATTTCTAATTGAGGACTTATGCACCCGAACAAAGAAACCGGGTTTTTGAACCGAGATTGAAAGTTTTAAGCAAATATTTTGGTTAAAAACCCGGTTTCTGGGCGCCCGTGCATCCAGGATTATAATTGTAACGTGAGAGTCGATCGCCCTTTTGCCTCAGTATCATAGAGATGTGCTGCGGATTCCTTCTCGGTTCAGTTATGAGTTACTGCCTAAACCCCGCCTGTCCAAACCCGCAAAATGCCGATCGTACCCAATTCTGCCTGAATTGTGGCTCCAAACTGTTGCTGAGAGAGCGTTACCGCGCCATAAAACCCCTCGGGCGCGGCGGTTTTGGCCGCACTTTTCTAGCAATAGACGAAGACAAACCCTCGAAACCGCGCTGTGCAATTAAACAGTTTTTCCCCCTATCCCAAGGTACCAGCAGCAGCGAGAAAGCAGCAGAATTATTCAACCGAGAAGCGGTGCGGCTGGACGAATTGGGGAAACACCCGCAAATTCCCGAACTGCTGGCGCACTTTCAGCAGGAACGCTATCAGTATTTAGTACAAGAATTTATAGAAGGTCAGAATTTACAAGAAGAGTTGGCGCGGACTGGGCCTTTCAGCGAAAGTCAGATTCTCAGTCTGCTGAAGGATTTATTGCCAGTATTGCAGTTCGTGCACGATCGCAGTGTAATTCACCGAGATATTAAACCACCCAATATTATCCGGCGTCGCATTTCTCAAACTCCCATCATTTATACTTACCCAACATTAACCGGGGAATTAGTTTTAGTTGATTTTGGCGCTGCAAAAGTTGTAGAGGGTTTGAGAGAAACTGGTACAGTTATCGGTTCTCCCGAATTCGTCGCGCCGGAACAAATTAGAGGTCAAGCGGTTTATGCCAGTGATTTGTATAGTTTGGGAGTAACTTGCATTTATTTGCTAACTCAAATATCTCCTTTTGAGTTGTTTGATATCAATCAAGATGTTTGGGTTTGGCGAGACTTTTTGAAGGTTCAAATTGATCCGAAATTAAGTCGAATCCTCGACAAAATGATCGAATCGAGTCTCAGTCGGCGCTACAAATCTGTAGCTGAGGTATTGAAAGATTTGCAGCCGCAGCAGTCGGCGGGGGCGGGCACGGAGGCACCACCCCTACCCGCGCCTAAAATTTCCGTGCAGCAGAGGACGGCGGTGGTGCAGAATGCAGTGCCGCCAACGCTTGCAGGCACAATTATACCTGTGCCACCAATGCAGCGGGTTGTGCCCGCACGCGCGCCTACTTGGAGGTGTGTTCATACTCTGGTAGGGCATTCTAATGCCGTCACGTCGGTAGCTTTCAGTCCTGATGGCGCGACTTTAGCTAGCGGCAGTGAGGACAAGACGATTGAGATGTGGAAGTTGGACACGGGTAAGCGGTGGTACACTCTTACGGGTCATTCTGACTGGGTGACTTGTGTGGCGTTTAGTCCTGATGGCGCGAGTTTGGCTAGTGGCGGCCGGGACAAAATGATTCATATTTGGGATTTGAATAAGGGTAAGTGGTGGTACGCTTTGGCTGGTCATTCTGACAGGGTTTCTGCTGTGGCCTTCAGTCGGGATGGTCAGGTTTTGGCTAGCGGCAGTCGGGACAAAACTGTGCAGTTGTGGAATTTGAATAAGGGAAGGCGGATGTCGGCTTTGACTGGTCACGCTGGCGGGGTGGAGGCGGTGGCTTTTAGTGCTGGCGGGGAGTTTTTGGCGAGTGGCAGTCGGGACAAGACTGTGCAGTTATGGGATTGGCAAAAAGGTCGATCGATTTGCACTCTGGCTGAGCACGGGGATTGGGTGCGGGCGATCGTTTTTGCTGCGAGTTCCTCTATCTCCCCCCCTTCTCAAGGCGGGGCTGGAGGGGGATCTGTTTTGGCGACGGGGAGTCGGGATGGTACGGCGAAGCTGTGGCGGGTGGATGCACAGGGGCGTGGAACGCTGTTGCAGAGTATGAGGGACAATTCTGGGGATGTGTTGTGTGTGGCGTTGAGTCCCGATGGTCGGGTTTTGGCGACGGGGAGTCGGGATGGCACGATTTATTTGTGGGATGCGGGTACGGGGGGTTTGCTGGAAATTCTGACGGGCCACGGGGGGGAGGTTTTGTCGGTGGCGTTTAGTGCTGATGGGGGGAGTTTGGCTAGCGGTGCGGGCGATCGAACTGTGAAGATTTGGCGCGGGAGTGGGCATTAGGGGCGATGTCAAGAGTGCCCGCTTAAAAAATCTCATATTTATGCTTGACAGGCGATCGTATGTTCTGCTACATTAGGAATTCGTGAGGACGCATAGCTCAGTTGGTTAGAGCACTACGTTGACATCGTAGGGGTCACTGGTTCGAGTCCAGTTGTGTCCATGAATTTCAATCATTTATAAATCAAGGGTTTTAGGTTTGCCCTCCTACCGAGAGTTTGGTCTTTCGCTAGACAATTAACCTATTAGTTAGATAATTAACTTAAAAATTTGACGCACCCTACTGAATCATAATCAAATGATATTAGAGCATTGGAGACTTTACCATGACTCAAGCGATATCGAAGTTAATGAGTTTTGATGAATTTCTGGAAGGGAAACCAGAAAACGGACGCTATGAATTACATAACGGAGTTATGGTTGAAATGCCAAATCCAACTGGTAAACATTCAGCGAGTGCGGGTTTTCAGGCGATCGAATTGGGTTTAGAAATCAGGCGATTACAACTTCCTTATTTTATTCCCAAGGAATGTACAATTAAATTTAAAGATAACTCGGGCTACGATCCAGATGTGATTGTATTAGATAAACAAGCCGTAGAAGCCAATGAGTCTCGATGGGAAAGAGAATCAGTTATTACTCAGGGAAATTCGGTTAAATTAGTTATTGAAGTTGTCAGCACAAATTGGCGCGATCCTTATGCACATAAAATGATTGATTATGAAGCATTAGGCATTCCTGAATATTGGATTGTAGATTATTTGGGTTTAGGGGGTAGCCGTTATATTGGTTATCCGAAACAGCCTACTTTATCGGTTTATCAGTTAGTAGATGGTGAGTATCAAATTAAGCTGTTTCGGGGAGAGGAAAGAATTGAATCAGCGGTGTTTCCCGAGTTAAATTTGACCGCTAAGCAAATTTTTAACGGTGGATAAGCGATCGGGGACACATAGCTCAGTTGATTAGAGCACTAAAATGCCATTGTAGGGGTCACTTGTTAGAGTCCCTTTCTGTCCATAGCTAAAACCCGCTTTGGGGGCGGGTTTTGTTGTTTCTACAACCAAACTGGTAGATTTGGCATTCTCAATCAGCAATGACAGAATATGTCTAGGCCAGAGATTTAGTACAGTCGCCACGTTTCGTCGAGGCTGTTGCTGAGCAGTTGCCTAGTTTGCATGAGTTCGCTGTTAAAGAAACTCTAGCTTGATTCTTGTAGACACCATCTCCATCCGTGAACAAAGCGCAAGCAAGCAGAACAAAAAACAGAACCACTGTGAGAAGCCGATCGCCTTGCACTGGCCCAAGCAGAAGCCGCTAACCAGATTCAAGACGAATTTTTAGCGGTGCTGTCCCATGAGTGGCGATCGCCCGTGTGCTTAAACACTGAATGACTTAGGTTTTGGGCATATTATATCTTGATTCCCTAACAATAACTGGCATAATAGGTAAATAGGCAGGACTAACCGCAATGAATGTAGAACGTACACACTCCTTGAATGATCGAGAAGAGCTTACTGTAAATTTTCCTCAAGAGCTATGTACGGACTGCCAAGCACTCGAAGCACGATTTGCGGCGATCGTAGATTGCATGGCTGAGGCATTCATTTCTATTAATTCAGAGTGGCAGTGTACCTATGTCAACCCTAAAGCAGAGCAGCTTTTAAACAGAAAGCGGCAACACCTAATCGGCAAAAATATAGAGACACTATTTTCGGTCGATCCTACCTCGGAACTATATAAGTATTGTCATCGATCGAGCGCCACGCAAACTGTAATTGAGTTTGAAGAACACTACCCCTCGCTCAACAAATGGTTAAAAATTCGCCTCATCAAGAGTAAAGAAGACTTACTCATTTACTTCCAAGACACAACTGAAACATCTCCAGCCGAGCAACAATTGAAAGCCGAAATCGCCAAGTCGCAGCAGGTGGAAGCTACTCTTCAGAAAGAACAGGACTTTTTGAAAGCAATTCTAAACAACGTTCAAGCTGGCATTGTGGCTTGCGATGCCGATGGCATATTGACAGTATTTAACCAAGCCGCTAAAGATTTTCATGGATTACCTCAGCAGCCAGTCCCACCCGGTCGATGGGCCCAATATTATGACTTGTATTTGCCCGATGGCAAAACACGCATGAATACAGAGGATATTCCGCTGTTCCAGGCATTGCAAGGACAGAATGTTCGTGATGTAGAAATGATGATTGTTCCGCAGCAGGGAACTGCGCGAACCCTGTTAACAAATGGACAGGCAATTATAGCTCCAAACGGGGAAAAACAGGGTGCAGTTGTCGTCATGCACGACATCACAAAGCGCAAGCAGGCAGAAATTGCTCTGCGCGAACGTGAAGCACAATTATCGAGCATCTTCCAAACTATTCCTGATGGCATCGCCATTCTAGATTCTACGGGACAGATTATTGCCGCAAATAAGGCAGCCGAGAGGATTTTAAGATTAACTCGCAGCGAAATTGTAGAGCGAGGCTACAACGATCCATCTTGGTTCATTACCAGCCTGGATGGTCATTCTTTCCCAGAAGAAGAACTGCCGTTTGTGCGGGTGATGCAAACAAGTGAGCCGATTTATGGCATTGAACACGCTATTAATCATGCCGATGGAACCCGCACAATGCTTTCGATCAATGCTTCCCCTTTGTTTGACGAAGAAGGGCAAATTATTAAGGTCATTGCTGCTTTAAGCGACATTACTGAGCGCAAACAAACCGAAGAAGAACGAGTACAGCTTGTTCAAGAACAGGCAGCCCGTGCCGTAGCAGAGGTTTCTCAGGAAAAATCAACATTTTTAGCGGAAGCAAGTGCTGTCCTTTCCTCTTCGCTGGAGTATGAACAAACTCTCCAAAGCGTTGCAAAGCTGGCAGTTCCTTATTTTGCAGATTGGTGTAGTGTGGATCTGGTGAATGACGATCGCACTATCGGTCGTGTTGCAGTGGCTCATTCCGATCCCGAAAAAATCCAGTTTGGCTGGGAGTTGGCTCAACGCTTTCCCAGACATCTCGATGATGGGTATGGCATTGCTAAAGTCATGCAAACAGGACAGGTTGAAATTGGGATTGAGATTAAAGATGAACAGTTAGTTGCCACAGTGCCGAATGGTGAATACCTGGAAATCTTACGTGGAGTTGGGTTAAAGTCCTGCATCATTGCACCGCTACAGGCACGCGGGCGCGTTTTGGGTAGCATTACGTTTGTGTTTACTGAATCCGATCGCCGCTATCGCCTGGAAGACATTCCCTTGGCTGAAGATTTGGCTCAGCGAGCAGCGATCGCCATTGATAATGCTCGTCTCTATAATGAAACACAACAAGCGAAATTAGCCGCCGAACTCGCTGCTAACCGGACGGCTCGACTGCTGGCGGTGATGACAGCTTTGTCTGAATCGCTAACCTCGGCTCAAGTGGCTCAGGTGATTATTGAACAGGGAATGTCCGCACTGGGAGCAAGTTGTGGTTTGGTTGCGGTATTAAACCAGGATGCAAGCGAACTGGAGATTATTCAAGCGATCGGCTATGAGCACGTAGGAGAATTTCAGCGCAGTTTTTCGATTCATGCACCCTATCCTCTGGCAGAAGCCGTGCGAAGTGGGCAACCTGTTTGGGTAGAAACCATCGAAAACCGCATTGCCCGTTATCCTGATTTAGCCCAAGCTTATGCCAAGGTTGGTTCAGAAGCCTGGATTTCAGTGCCATTGTTGATTGAAGGACAAGCCGTTGGTGGGCTATCGCTCAGTTTTTCCACAGTTCCCCAGCTTTGTGAGAGCGATCGCGCTTTCGTTTTGGCGCTGGCACAGCAGTCAGCGCAGTCGATCGACCGAGCACGGCTCTACGAGTCTGAATCGCAAGCACGGACACAAGCAGAAGCAGCTAACCGAATTAAAGATGAGTTCTTAGCTGTCTTGTCGCACGAATTGCGAACTCCGTTGAATCCGATTCTGGGTTGGACTCGACTGCTGCGAAGGGGAACCCTGAATTCTGGCAAGACGGCGCTAGCTCTGGAAACGATTGAGCGCAATACCCAGTTGCAAGTTCAACTGATTGAGGATTTGCTGGATATTTCTCGCATTCTGCAAGGCAAACTGAGTTTGAACTCTACTCCTCTTAATTTGAAAACAACTATTAAAGCTGCGATCGAAACAGTTAGTTTAGCCGCCGAAGCGAAGGACATTCAAATTCAAACTCAGCTCGAACCAAATGTAAATGATGTGTTAGGAGATGCTACCAGATTGCAACAGGTTGTCTGGAATTTGCTCACCAATGCCATTAAGTTCACCCCAACTGGAGGTAGAGTTGAAGTTGAGCTAAAAACGATTGATTCCTGTGCACAAATTCAAGTTAGGGATACAGGGAAAGGGATTAAGCCAGAATTTATTCCCTATGTCTTTGACACATTTCGGCAAGCCGATAGCAGTATTACGAGAACATTTGGTGGGTTAGGGCTGGGATTAGCGATCGTGCGTCACGTCGTTGAGCTACATGGTGGAACTGTCAAAGCCGAAAGTTTTGGAGAAGGACAGGGAGCAACATTTACTGTCACACTTCCCTTATTAGCCAGAAGCAATGATGCAAACAATGATGGCAAGGACAATCTATCACTCAATGCTCACACTTCACCCTTGGCTAGATTATGTATCCTGGCAGTTGATGACGAAGTAGACAATTTAGAATTAGTTCAATGTATCTTGGAGCAAGCGGGAGCCACGGTGCTCTATGTAGGGTTTGCTGAATAATCGATCGCAAACTAAGAACAGAAGCGATCGATATATTCAAACTCAACTAAAGATAG
>NZ_JAUBPU010000013.1:0-116825 GCF_036700885.1 Microcoleus sp. S13_B4 | reverse complement strand
TGTTTTTAGTAATGTTTCTCGCAATGTTTTTAGTAATGTTTCTCGCAATGTTTTTAGTAATGTTTCTCGCAATGTTTTTAGTAATGTTTCTCGCAATGTTTCTAATGCTTCGCTTGTGAGGGTTTGAGATGGAGGACTAAATAATGGCAGAATTTGAGACAGAACATGGTACTTGGGAAAGCAAAGATGGCAAACTGGTAAAATACACAAAAGAAAGTTGCCTACTTAATAGCTATGACGATTGGAGCGAGTATCACCTCCAAATTACCAGATGGCCAAAAACTACATCAATTGAGATTGTAGTGATTAGTGGCGATGAAGGATATGACTCTGAAAGCCGATGGTCAAACTCAACAGTTTATCGGTATATCAAACTGCCTCATGCAGAATTTGATGCACAAAGAGAGGAACTAATTCAGAAGATTGTCCAGCTAGCAAATCAACAATTTGGTTATATAACCTTTTAATAGCGCATATCTGGGTCGCTCCCAGAATTCTTACCATGTACGACCAAAGCAAGATAACGCTAGGCAAAACCATAAAAAATGCTCGGCAAGAGTACGGTTTTAGCCAGAAAGATTTGTGTAAATTGCTGATTGTGCCATCAGACAGTTTTGAGACGATCGATCGTTGTCTGCTAGCAAAAATCGAAAACAACCGAGTTGATGTGCGATCGCCTGAGTATGACTGGCTGATATCCAAATTAGCTGAAATATTTTCTTGTGATATTGTTTGGCTTGAACAAATCCGTCAGCAAACCGAAGTCGAACCTTTCGATTTCAGCAAAGCGCTAGCCGTATTTCCCGTTTACTTCAACGAGAAAACCTATGAGCTATAAAACAGTGTATCTGCATAGGGTGGCAGAACAAACCGTCAATCGTAAGCTCAGACGGGCGTGAAGTTGTTCATCACTTGGACGAGAACAAATCTAACAACTCGCCAGAACCCCTGGTAATTTGTTCTAGTGCTTCTGTTCACAGACGCCCTGAATGTCCGCTCTCGGTGACAAAAACTTGAAGTCGAGCGAACTCTGATTCAAGTTGAGGATTTGTGGTTATAAAAGTTAGAAATACTTACACATCACCTCAGCGTCGGACTGTGTAACTCTGCCGATTTTCGGCAAAATTCAAGTTGAATCTACTTTGACCTTTCACCTATGAAAATATTTTTCCTTGACCTAGACGGTACACTCCGCCAAACGAAAAGCGGGGAAACATTCATCAACCGACCAGACGATCAACAAGCGATTCCCGGAGCTTTAGCAGCAACCGAATATTTGAGTTCAATCGGATTCATTCTCATTGGCATCACCAATCAAGGTGGATGTGCTGCAATTGACCCTGCCACCAACAAACCACGGAAAAGTTTAGAGGATGCGATCGAGGAACAGAAGATTACCCTAAAGCTTTTTCCCAAGTTGTCGGAGATTTATTTTTGTCCAAGCTGGGGTGAAAACTGTTTTCAAGTTTCTCGCTCTGGTGAAATCAATTCTTTTCAGGCGCCGATCGGTAACAGCGGTGGCTCAATCTCATGTCGGAAACCAGGACACGGAATGCTGTTACAGGCTGTTGCTGGCATTCATTCGGATGCTGACCCGGTTGACTGGGGGGATTCATGGATGAGTGGCGATCGCAACGAAGATGAAGTCTGTGCAGCATCAGGGATTGTCAATTTTATTTGGGCAAATCTCATGCTCAAACGGTTTGGCGGAGCTGATTGCCAAGAAACCCCCAACGAAATAGTTAAAAAGTTTGATCGACTGATTCAACACTAATTCAAGAGCGTTTTGCCGGATCGCTCCCGGCTTTATTTCCCTGAGAATGCCAAAACTTTTACTCACAGGTCTAACTGCCATCACTTTGACTGCTACTGCTACTATCTATTTGCTATAGATAGAGACACAGAAAGAAACCCAAGAAATTGAGAAATATTTTGGTGAATATCAGGAAGCTTATCAGATCGGCATTCAAATCGAAGAACTAGAAGGCAATAGTAAAAAGTCACAGTAATGCTTCGCTGTAAGGTGGTGTTGCTTTTCTCAATGCTATGAACTTAAAAGAATTAGTTCGGTTTCTGAAATATGAAGCCGACCTCCCTAACTTTTTCCAGACTTCTGCCAACTATTACTACCACAATCAACAACTACCTTCAGAGATTGAAACTCAGAAAATCAAGGTAGCTTTAGCCGTCAGCGATCAAAAAGAAGGTCAGCAGCCAAAGAGTAATGATCCACTCTATCAACAAGCCTATCAAATCGCTCAGTCTATTTAATTGGAGCTGATAAGATGGACGGCATTAATATTTGGTCTGGCTCTGATATTGGGATTGGTGCAGCTCTGACCAATCCCACAGAGCTAGCTTTCCGAAAGGGCAACATCAAAAAGTGCTACCCGGTAACATTCAAAGGCGTGAATTTCCGTGATGCTGAATCTGCCTATCAAAAACACAAAAGCCCTGATATGCAGGAATCGATCGAGATTATGACGGAAATCATTGAGTGCAAATTACAGCAACATCCGCGACTGTTTGAAGAAATTACCAAACGAGGCGGTGTTGAATGGCTTAAGCAATGCCGTCACATTGTTGGAGTCAAAAATAGTCGTTGGGAAGGCTACGGATTGGAAAGCAATTTCATCCTGTGCTTGGTATTTGCCTATCAATTGTGTAGTGAATAGCGTGATTGCCGGGTCGCTCCCGGTCTTAAATTATGTCTAAACCTAATTCGGAAATCAAGTTTGCGATTCTTAAGGCGAGTTATTGGGTTGGCAGTGCTACTGAATATGGTTGCGTTTACTGGCTTCTTGAAATGAAAGGGAAATGGACTGAAGAATTTGAAGCAGCCGAATTCTTCGATACTCGATCGGCTGCTGAATTACGCTTAGCTGAGGAGAACCAGGCATCTGAAAATCCTCATTGTTCCATTATTGAGGTTGAACTCTACCGGGATTAAGAACCAGCAATGAAAAGTACATTTTACTGGTCAAACTGGAAATTTACAGTCGAAAGCTCTTGTTATTATGACGATTCACCAGGGAATGTATTTTACTTAGAAGCAATCGTTATGCCAGAGCTTGAATTAGTAGCTAAGTCTGAACTCAAAGGTTGGAATCGATCGCTAGCCGAACAAGCAGCTAAGTCAATGGTTGTCTGTGAGAACAAAATTGATGAAAATTATTACTTGAAAACTCTTTTTAGCTAATAATGCTTCGCGTTGAGGTTTTGAGTGAGTTTAATCAGTTAAGGAGTAAGAGTCATGACAATCACAGTCGAACAAATCAAGTCAATAATTGCGGGTGCTGAAGAAACACTGCGACTTTTACTGAACCAGCCAGAGTATCATGAAATAGCAAGCAGTGAGAAATTTGTTACGCAAAATGAATTAGGTTTGGCGGATGCTATTTAGGCACTGAGTGAAGTTTATCGGGCAATTATTGAATCTGAATGCGATTTAGTCAATCCTCCAGAACCAGCTACAGATTCTCGCGATCCGTTTGATTTACTAGGATACTAATCAGCGCATAGCCGGGTCGCTCCCGGCAGTCTTATGAAATCTACAACTGTTAAATGGAATCCACCCACTGCTGAAGAGTTGCCGTGTAATTGGTCAGTTCAGGCGATCGGAGCTGATGGCGGAGCTTATAAAAGTCGTGACGGTTTGATTGTAATAATTTCTTGTTCGATTGAAAAAGACGGTTATTCGTGGGTTCATGTCTCCCTGTCTCGTAAAAAATCAGTTCCAACTTGGATAGATTTGGTCAAAGTCAAAGACATTTTTTTGGGTGCAGAGGCTTTAGCAATTCAGATTCTGCCTGCTCGATCGGAATGGGTAAATGTTCATGAGTTCTGTCTGCATCTTTATCAATGTCTCGACCAACGACCAATTCCCGACTTTCGTAAACTAGGAACTATCTAAAATGAAACTCGATCCAAATGACATGAGAACTTATCCAGTTCAAGACAAACCATGCAAAACTTGTCCGTTTAGTGGAAAAAAACCGTTACCTCTCTCTCCATCAGACTTGGTAATGTACTACCAAAATCTGATGGGCAATGGACAACACATTTGTCATAGTACGAATAACACCAAAATCTGTCGCGGTGGCCGAAACATACAACTAAAATGGCTCTGTTCGATCGGTTTCTTAGATAACCCGACTGATGAAGCTTTCAACGAAGCAGTAAACTGGGCATTGAAGAATAAGGAATCAGCAACGTCAACGACCCATGACTAAATCTTAGCAATCAATTCAAGTTTAATGAACTGCGAAATCAATCTATGAGTCAAATAGAACTGGCTCGTAGATTGACTGCTCGCACAGGAAAAAAAAGGAAGTTTCTGTGAATTCAGTCGAATAGAAAATGATTGCGCTGACATTCCGTATGAAGAGTGGCAAGTGTTAATCTCGACTCTGGCAGCAGTTTTTCAAGCCCATAAAGATTGGTTTGAGGAAGTTCGGAAACAAACCCATACCCCAACTTTGGACACTTCTCAAGCAATTTTCCCCGTTTCTCTAGAAGATCCATGAGCTATCAAACCGTTTATTTGCATCGTGTAATTGCCGAACAGACGATGGCGCGTTCGCGCCCCGCAAGCTACGGCCGCAAACTCCGACCCGGTGAAGTTGTCCATCATCTTGACCATGACAAAACCAATAACTCACCAGACAATCTGGTGGTTTGTTCGAGTGCATCAGTTCATCGGCAATATCACACCCGGTCACTGCCTCAGAAATTTGAGTAAAAGTCAGGCGCTTAGTTACCAACAAATACCGTATTCGTAGTTGCTTTCATTTTCCTCAATGATGCGATAATAAAATGGCAGAGATGGGGAAACTGCAATGGTGGAACTCACAAAGTACAGTTGGTGGGGCGAACCTAACGAACCGCCACCGCACCTGAAAACTAAAAAGCAACTCGGAGAACTTGGTTTATCGCCTCTGAAACCTTTAGGCGTTATCCCAACGCGAAAATACGATGTGTTTCTCTACGATTCGACTAATCCTGAATCCTGCCGACCCAAAAGAAAACCATCTCCCAAACAATTAGAAATTTTGGCTGCCAACCGCCTCAAAGCCCAAATCAAGCGGGATTATCGGGAATGGTATCGAGAAGTAGGTTTCATAGAACGAGATAGAGTGAGTGCTGTTCTTTGGGCAAGAGAACAATTAAGCCAGAACGATTGGGTGATTCTGGATACTGAAACTACGGGATTGGACGATGCTGAAATTGTAGAGATAGCAATTATCGATCGCACTGAAGAAACCTTGCTCGATACCCTCATCAAACCTTCAATTCCCATCCCCGCAGAAGTAACAGAGATTCACGGGATAACAGATGAAATGGTAGCCGATGCTCCTACTTTTCCCCAAGTCTATCCCCGCATTGATGCAGCTTTGAAAAAGAAACGAGTAATTATTTACAATGCTAGTTTCGATATCAAAATATTGGCTTATTGTTGCAGGCTTCACAATCTACCCGTACTGCAATTATCCAAGCGCTCCGAATGCCTCATGGAATGGGCAGCACAGTGGGGAGGAGATTGGAGCTACTATTACGAAGATTATAAGTATTTTCCCCTGCCTGGTGGAGGCCACCGAGCGTTGGAAGATTGTCTGGCGGCGCTGGATTGCCTGAAGAAGATGGCAGGGGATTCGGATCAAATTAATTGCCCCGTGCCGATTCCTCAGAAAAATTAATGATATCCCAATCAATGCCATCATCAGGGAACAGGGATAACTGCCCTGGAGATACGTTAGACTGACCGCGGTTGTGATAGGACAGGTGACACGCGGTACACAGAGCGATTAAGTTTTCAGGGCGGTTGTCCTCTGGTATCCGGTTGCGATGGTGCACCGCCAAAGTTAAAGCACACCGTTCAGATTTGGTTAAGCCGCTTTGTTTACCGGGTCGGGGTTTACTGGGTCTGAGGCATTGTTGATGGCATTTTGCACAACGCCAGCCCGCGTTTTCTTTCACCGAGAGCGCAATCTGTTGCCAATTGTCGGGATACCTCTTTGGTTTAGGCATAGCGGTAAAAGCTCATTTTTTCAAAATATGGCGATCGCTCTGTTAAGTAAATTCAATTCAAAATTATCAGCAGCTAATCAACTTCAACGCTGTCTTGATTCTCCCACAGGAATTCTGCCATGCCAATAAGCGAAAATCTTCAACGGTGGGCTCATACTCACAAGCCTCTTCCCATGCTTCGGTTAAAGTAGCACCAGAGTGAGGAAATTAGTTTTGATGCAGGCTTCTGATGGGTTAATCCCCGCCAGTGTCCAGCAAATTGATTTGTTCGAGCGACCAGTCAGTCATTTTCTGCATTCCATATTTCTTAGTGCCATCTCACCATCATTTCACGCTTGTTTGACTTGGAGAGCGATCGCCAAGTCAGAGCACACCAAATACACAGCAGCAGAAACTCTAGGGCGATCGCACACAGTCCCGGCGACCCCTGGGTTTTTTAACTTGCTATCCTCAACTTGTCCTACTGGTAGAGGTAGGCCTTTTCGATTTATTCGGAATTACTCAATGGCTACGGCTATCAATGTCTATTTGATGTTGTATCCTAAACCCGCTCTTGCCAAAGTGCTTTTGGATAAGCCAAAATTGCTCAAAGTGGGGCCGGCGCTCGATCGCATTTCTGATGAAGCGCTGATGCTTAAGGCTCGCGTGTATGGGGGTGGATGGCATAAGCTGGAACCGAGGGGATTAGGTAATGGTTTAGGTGATAAGATTCTTTTGAGTTATTTGGGCGAGATATAAAGCAAAATAGAAAAGGGATTATTCCCTTTAGTTTAGCAATGATTGATAACTTTTGGAGCCTCTGATTTTCCTTACAAATCATCATGCTGGAAAGCAGATAATAGCTCAGTTGGAATAGGTCGCGTTGCTGAAATTGCTTTAACATTCATTCGTATTTGCTCATAATCCATTGTTTTTTCTGAGCGGCTATTAATAGCCAATAGAACATCTGCTACGATATCAGCAATTTTGATAAAGTCTTCATCTGAAAAACCACGGCTCGTCAAAAAATTGCTGCCAAGTCTTAACCCACTTGTAACTGAAACTGGTTTCGTATCAAAAGGAATTTGGTTTTTATTTGCCAAGATACCTACAGACTCAAGTGCCATTTGTGCAGATAGCCCATTAATACCAATTTTGGAAACATCACACAGTACAATATGGGTATCAGTACCTCCTGTCAAAATGGGAATACCTCTGTTAACCAGTCTAGCTGCGAGAGTACGTGCATTCAACACGACGGATTCAATGTATTTATGAAACTCTGGAGTCATAGCATCTTGAAAACAGGCTGCTTTAGCTGCAATTAAACAACCGTTAGATGAACTCTGCGTGCCTGGGAAAATAGACTTATGAATACTTTTAGAGAGAGAGTTGCCAAACCTCTCAACAGCCTTATGACCCAACATGATGAATCCGGAGCGTGGCCCTCGCATTGTTTTGTAAGTACTAGCAGTAATAATATCACAATAGGGAATTGGAGATTGATGTAATCCTCCGGCAATTAGCCCTGCTAAGTGTGCACAATCAGCCCAAAGAAGAACACCAAACTCCTCACAAATTTTACTAATACCATTAAAATCAATTTCTCTCGGATAGGAGCTACCACCAATAATAAGCGTTTTTGATTGAGTTTTCTTAATGGTTTGCCGAAGCTGCTCTAAGTCAATTCGATGCGTAACCTCGTTCAAGTCAAATGAATAGGTATTATGGATAAATCGAGAGTGAGAAATATGTCCCCCACTTGAGGTACTTAATGATAAAACAGAACCTCTAACATTGGCAATTTTCGCAATCGCTAAATTTGCAGTACTTGAAGTCACTGGTTGAACAAATGCTTCAGGAGTATCAAACAACTCCTGACAAGAACGAACTGCCATTTCTTCAATTTTGTCAATGATCTCACAACCACCATGAAATCTATTTCCCAATCTACCTTCTACTGTTGTCCAACTAAGGAAGCCTGCATTAAGAACATTATTTACATGAATTGAGGGTAAATTCTCGGAAGCAACCAGTTGCAATACTTCCTGCTGTCGAGAACGTTCGGAATTTATCAAATCCAAAAGGGACATATTAGGAAACCTCCGTCGGTGAAATTATGAAATTTGGATAACTGTACCATTCCTTGACCCATTCTTGATCTTTGATTACAAAGAAGCCGTCATGATATTGAATAATTTTGTTACTTAACAGGAGAGTAAGCGCATGATCAAAACCCTCACAAAGTGATACGTGATTCTCAGGCAAATCTTTATACCCCAAAAATCTTCCTTCCCGTCTTCCACTTTTTGGTTCTGAAATACTTGCCTTAACTAAGTCTTTACTGGTAAAGGTTAGATTACCTGTTAAGTTAATCAAAAACCGTACTAACGCGCAAAAAGCAGTAGTGCGGAAATAAATAAAAGTATCATTATTGCCACCACAAAATAGATTGTGAGTAGTTAGTGCATTAAAACAAAACCGACGCAACATTTTCTGACTGCAATAAAAATCAGGATGTTCAATTCTTTGTGGAATCACTAATTTTCCTTCATCTATATCAAATCCCTCTCCACAGATTCCTTCGATGAGGGTTTTATAAGGTGATATAATGTAAAGCTCATGTGGGATTTGTGCTTGAGTACTAATTCCCAACGTGCTACATTGATTAATAAATTCGAGAGCTAGTGTTTTGCATAAAAACGGTTCAGGATTTTTAGAGAAGACAATCAAGTCAATGTCAGAGTCTTGAGTCATTCGATTGGCAGCGTATGAACCAAACGCAACAATGAAATAACTTTTCAAATTATCTCGACAAAACTCATCAACCCACCGAATTACTGCGGTAGACTTTTCGTAAACAGAAACTACTTGATCATTTTTCATTTGCAGCACGCTTTAGGTTTTCAATAAATTCAATAAGATATTGTTTGGTGATTTTATCTGATGAAATTACAATTCTTAAGGCAGTAACTGTCTCATCACCCTTTACAAGCGAAGTAGGGCAAGGTATTGATACAGTAAATAATTGATATGTTGACTTTAGTCTCATAGCAATTGATATTGATATAGCACTTAAGGTATTAGTGTGTAAACAGTCTGCCTCCCCCTTATACAAAAATAAAACTGACGGAATATCTCCAGTGTGTATAACAACAAAACCAGGGGTACGTGAAAGTTCACCTGAAAACCACTCTGCAATATCTAAGCATCTATCAAATTTTTCTCCAATAGCAATTATTCCATAAGTAGATAAGTGAAACCAAACTTTAAGAGATAGCCATGATCGAGAAGACATGAATGGTGTAATTAGTCCAGTTGAATAATCTCCATCTTTAAGAGGAAACTCTGCCAACAATCCAAGAACGGATAATTCTTTAGTAAGGAGCATACTACAGCCAAATGGTAGACCAAGCGCCTTATGTGCATCAACAACAATACTATCAAAACATTCAACTCCAATCAGCTTATTCTTACTTGACGAGGAGAAAGCCAAGCTAATTCCATGCGCAGCATCACAGTGAAGCCAGATGCTTTCATCAATAGACTTAACTATCTGATAAACCTTTTTAAGATTATCTACTGTCAGAGTTCGGCTATCTCCAGCGAATGCTATCACTGCCATAACCCCCGATTTATGTTTTTTCAAAGTACGTTCAAGATGAACAAGATCGTATTTGAAGTCTCGAATAGGAACAGGAATTACTCTCATCCCACATCCGAGCCAGCCAAGCGCCAATCGAATTCCATAATGGTAAAGGTGCTCCGGAACAATTACTCCACATACTTCTGGATTTGTTATTCCCTTTGCAAAAGCTCCTGGGGTTTTTTTTTCACGCGCTATCATTAACGCACTTGCATTACTTGTAGTTCCGCTTGCCGTTATTAAGCCACCGAATTCAAGCAAAGAAGAAGGAGATTCTACTGTTCGATAGCCAATGAGTTCTCGAAACCATTTAATGATTAAAAAATCCATAGCGGTAGCCGCAGGACTCCATCGGTAATCAACTAAGTTTTGATGTATACCAGCGGCAAGCAATTCACCAATCAAACCGGGAACTGAATCTCCTTTATATGGCAAAGCAAGCTGATTCAAAGCTGTAGGATTTGGTGAAAATGCTAGAAAATCTTTTTGAAATTCGGAGAGCACATTCTTGAGATTCTTGCCTACCTGTGGCATAGAACTCCAAATGGAAGAGGTCTGCCAAATTCCACTCACATCAAGGAGATCTTCCTGGCGACCATTCTTAAAATCCGAAATGATTGTCAGCACATCCTCAAAATCAGAACTTTCATTTAGATGGGTGCTATTAAAACCTGTCAAATTCGCCTCCACTCTGTCCCGTTTGGTTCATCAAACAGCTTTACTCCTGATGCAAGAAGAGTGTCTCTTATTTTATCCGCTAGCTTGAAGTCACGCTGGGAACGTGCTTCATTACGAGCTTCTACTTGCTCCCGCACCCAAGCCTCATCAAAGCTATCACTCTCTGAATATCTAATATCATAGGTACTGAAAACCAAGCCTGTTAATTCATTCATTGAATCGAACCAATCCAAACATTTCTTAAGTTCCCCCTGACTAATTGACTTAATGTTTGAGTTAATCAGTCGAATCCCAGCTATAAGATGAGAATAAGCTGAAGATGTGTTGAGATCATCAAGCAAATCAGTTAGGCACTTATCATACGTCTTTAAAAGTTCATCAAGAAATTTATTGTGCTTAACGGGCTCTCTTGTCGATTCAACAGACAGATTGTTGTCTAACCTTTTCTTAACTGCATTGTAGCAATCTCGGATGCGCTCTTGTACACGAATAGCAGCCTCAAGCGAAGCTTCAGTAAAATTTATATTGTCCCTGTAATGAGAGCAGGTCAGTGCATACCTTAAAGCAAGTGGATCGATCCCTCTTCCCAAAATCTCTCTCACAGTAAAGAAGTTCCCACTACTCTTTGCCATGCGGCGTCCTTCTACCAACAAATGTGCAGTGTGAACCCAGGTAGAGACATATTGCATACCTGTTAAAGCTTCTGATTGGGCAATCTCACACTCATGATGTGGGAATCGGTTATCTTCACCCCCTGAATGAATATCAAAGGATGCTCCAAGGTATTTCATTGCCATAGCGCTACACTCAATGTGCCAACCTGGGAACCCCCATCCATAAGGGCTATGCCAACGCATCAGATGGGCTTTGTCTTTCTTCCAAAGTGCAAAATCATGTACACTACGTTTTTCTGGGTCAGACACGATATCTCGCGTCCCCTCGCGTACTTGGTCAAGTATATTCCCCGACAACGCTCCATACTGAGGAAATTTTGATATTTCAAAATAGACTCCCATAGATGTTTCATAAGCAAATCCCTGTCGGCAGAGACTCTCAATCAACTCTAATTGCTCTGTAATATGTTCAGTCGCTCTCGGACGAACATCTGGCTGAGACAAGTTAAGGGATTTCCAGTCCTCTTCCATGCAACTTGTGTAATACCTGGCCAAATCCCAAACATTCCTAAAAATATTACCATCAGATCCTTTTAATGCTCGAACCATTTTGTCTTGCCCACCTGCATCAGCTACATCATCAACAGAAAGATGACCTACATCAGTAATGTTGCTAACAAAAGTCACACTGTACCCAGAAACTTTTGCGATTCGCACGATAAGGTCTGCCGTCAGAAAAGAACGAAAGTTACCTATGTGAGCATATGAGTAAACAGTAGGTCCACAGGCATAAAACTTGATCACTCCCGGTGTTTTGGGTTTGACGATCTCAACTAAACCCGTGAGACTATTAAAAAGCTTGATATCTCTTAAGTGACGATTTGTTGTCTTATAACTATGATTCATAAGTCAAAAATTGATAGAGGTTTTTGATGAAGACTAGATTCTTGAACTTGTCCCGTTATGGTAAACAAAAGCAATGATTTACGTCCTGAATTGGCTGCACAATGATACATATACCTAGGCCAATATATAGCTTGACCACGCTTCCATTGATGCCAAACACTATTTCCAATTCCTATAAAATGTCCCCAATCCCAGTCATCTAGCGCGACCACATATCGTATGACGTTAGCGTCCTCCCCGTGTTCCTTCCTGTATGAGTTGTACATATCGCAGTGCCAAGGTAACATTTGACCGGGCTGCATTCTTAAAATTTCCGCGACTGGAAATTTCAATTCGCATAAATCCACTATCGAATTGATAAAATCAGGAGGCTCAATTCCTTGTTCACAATATGCTGAAATATTCATGTATGAATGAAATGGCTGGGTTTTTTCATATCCCCATAATTCCATTTCTTCTTCTTCAGTATGCTTATTTCTTCCAGAATAAGAACCCAAAGTAATGACATTCGATGCTCCTTGACTTTGCATAGCTTGGAGATAGGCTTTCAATTCAGGTTTCCATTCTTTCCGAAACCAAGCAACTTCTCTAAAAGATTTTTCCGGAATACTTGGATCAAAATGCCATCCAGAAGCTTGTTTTGCAAGTTCCATCATTGTTTTTGGTTTATTCATTTGCGATCTCTTTTTCTAATAGGATAGAATTCATTGGGATAGGACGAGCCTCATTAGATGGATTAAGGTCTCCCCATCTCCAGAAGCCATAGTCACTTGAAAGATGAAGGCGATGAGGATTGACTTCATCTAGCTTTTGCCGATAATCAATCTGGCTCAGCAAAATTTCTTTTTTCTGAGCTGTAGTAGTATGACGTATATTCGTACCTTCTGCTGTGATGCAGACTCCAACATCACCATATGGGCTCAATCTGACTTTCTTGCAACCTCCGCACGGATATCCACGCGAATGATTTGCAATGATTCCAAATCTAGCTTTAGTGTTTGGTATCGCAAAGTACGAACAGTTTGGGTTTTTCCCTGCAATAAAAACTGGGACTTGCTCACCATAGCTAGACACGATATTCATTATTTCTTCATGCGTTACATGAAGATGATTTATTCTATGTCCTTGAAAAAAAATAGGTTGGTTTGTCTGTAACTCAATAAATCGACACACAACCTTCCCTGAATATTTGTGCGAAAACTCAAGAAAATCCGGGATTTCATCAACATTGGTTTTCAAAACAACAATATTAATTTTTGTCTCCCCAAAGCATTCCACAGCCTTATCAATTGCAGAAAGTACATCTTTCAGGCAGTCTTTACCCGTTAATGACTGGAAACGCTCTTGTCTCAACGAATCAATGCTGATATTAGTTCTTTGTAAACCTGCGTTTGAATAGGCATCAATATTACGACTTAGGAGCAAACCATTAGTCGTCATAGATTGATCTATAAAGCCCAATCGTGACGCGGCTCTGATGATATCGGGTAGCCCCTTTCTCAGAGTCGGTTCACCACCGGAGTAATGGACACGTCTAATACCAACTTGGCTTGCTACATTAAGAAAATCAATAATCTCCTCATCACTAATAACTCTATCTTCTTGTCGCTCCGCATCAGGGTTACAATAGACGCATCGAAAGTTACAGTGCGATTCAAGGAAGATGCGAAGATGAAAATCTTGGGGAGCAAACATTTTTTATATCTCTCAACTACTTTAGCTTTCCAATTCATTAAACTGCTTAACTCTTAATTACATCGTAATTGCGGTCTAACACGCTATTACCGTGTATAAAATTGCAAGCACTTAGTCACTAAATTTACGCTGCTCTAAAGGCTCCACCCACACAGTACAGACACCCGACGTAGCAGGACGCCCCGCAACCTTCAACGTCACTCTTAGACGCCGAACATCTTTTTATCAAATTCCGAGCAAACTTCCCCTTAGCGCTAGTCGCCCACCGCAAAGCTTCCGCCTGATCCTGTCAAATGAACCGCCTCCCCCGGTGCAAACCCTCCTTGCGACAAAGTAAACCCATCCATACCATCAAAGCACCAATACCCAACGTCGTCAACAGAATATCCACTGCCACCACCAAAGAACGCGCAGAAGTGGCTACCCTCGTCAATTCTGTCTGACGAACCAGAGAACTGACAGCAAAAGCAATTTCCCCGACTAACTTTTCATTGCGCCGTAGCCAATAAAACTAACGATCGCCCAATCACTATGAGCGATCGCCTCACACCGAATCATCCATCCACCCGCACTCCGAACAATCCCAATGCACTGGGGGTGTTTCATATTGGGGGAACGGGAACTCACAGTGGGGACACCGACCAGTAAACAGTGGGTGGGTATCCAGCAGCTCTAACTGTTGCTCTGGTGTCCATCGCTGCTGTGGTTGCAAGATTAGTTCGTTGCCATAGTAGCTTGCCCCTTCGGGTTCCCACAATTCCTCCGGTTCAGCGTCGGGGTTTTCTCGAAAGTCAATGCAAGTATTAGTGTTAGGGCCTGTGGGATGCACGGCACAGACTAAATGTGGGTTGCGGGCGTAGAGGAGACAGCGATCGCACTCAGGGAGTTTGGGCATGGCGGAGGTGTTGGGGTTTTGGGTTTGGGTTTAGTTTCTCGCAAATTGAGGTGTTAGTGGCGATCGCAAATGGCGTTGTGTAGCGATAGCTTGCGTAATTGGGCGTAACTTGTTGCTGAAAGTGCCAGACTAGAAATAGCAATGAGGGCACCATCTTAAGACGTTGAGGAGGGTTTGATGACCAAAACAGGATTAGGCATTCAAGAATTACTGTATTATGAGCGATCGCAAATTCTAGCCATTGCCCAAAAGCACGGAGCCTACAACGTGCGCGTATTCGGTTCAGTAGCACGGGGGGAAGCGACCCCAGAAAGCGATATTGATTTGTTAGTGGATTACGATTTAGAGAAAATTACGCCTTGGTTTCCAGGTGGACTATTGCTTGATTTAGAACAACTGCTCAATCGCAAGGTCGATATCGCCACAGTGGATATGCTCAAAGAACGCATTCGCGAGCGCGTTTTGCAGGAAGCTGTACCATTATGAGGCGGGAAGCGGAACGGCTGCAAGATATATTAGATGCAATAGCTGCAATTGAGCGATATGCAAGCCAAGGCAGGCAGGCATTTGATAACCAAGAATTAATCCAAATTTGGATTGTTCATCACCTCCAGATTATTGGAGAAGCAACAAATGCGTTATCGTCCGAGTTAACTAGCCGATATTCCCAAGTGCCTTGGGCGCAGATTGTAGCGTTTAGGAATCTTGTAGTACATGAATATTTCCGAGTTTCGCTGAACCTAGTTTGGGCGATCGTACAGAATAATTTACCTCCGTTGAAGGTAACAGTAGAACAGATTTTACAGGAGTTGCTAGATACGTGAGTTCAGCAGCGTTTCTGGCAGCAGCGTTTTTCCTAAGAATTTCTGATGACCGTAAAAGCGCCCCGTGGTCTAGGGACTTCAATGCCCCTGGACGCTCGATTGGGTATTTTGCTCGTCGTGCACATCGACTGCATTTACTGGAAGCCTGCCTTGGAAACGTTACTGAATTCACTGCGGGTTCAAGTGGTTTTTCGCTCGGCTTTCCCAAATAAAGAATACCGAAAGAAAAAGCATTTCCTAAAAACACCGATTCTTCTAATAAGAAGGTGAAAACACGAATCGGTTAGAATGTTTTCAGACAAAGAAGTGCGGGCGGCACTGGTTCCTAGTTGTCCTATCACATTGCGCGACTGGCACGCAGTTTGGGCAAGCCGAGGAAAAAGGTGCAATTTGCGATCGCAGATTCGATCGAGTATCCAAGGCAAATATCAGCAGGCAGGCTTTCTGCGACAAGGAGATCGGACTGCCGAAAGCACAAGTCTAGCATTGAGATATGCGTTCGCTTCCAATCTGCAAAGGACTTAAGCAAAAAAATCGGGTTTTTAGGATCGTCGTGCATAAGTCCTGCTGCATACAGTACAGCAGGCGCGGTGAAACTCCTGATTATTCCTAAGTCTGCTTGTATAAAGATGCAAGCCACTCTTCCGCTATCAACGATGTCTAAAGATTTCTCCCATAAAAAAAATCTCCGAGGACGCAATTTCAAAGGCCAAGACCTCACGGGTGCGAACTTCTCCCACGCAGATATCCGAAGTGCGGATTTTACCAATGCCGTTTTAAAAGGTGCAAACTTCAGCCATGCCAAAGCGGGACTGCAACCTCTCTGGGTAATTGTTCTGCTAATAATTTCATTAATTCTATCGGTACTATCGGGATTACTTTCAGTCTTGGCTAGTTTTTTGGTAGGAATTTTCTTCACTCCTTCTTCTATTGAAGACTACACGATTATTCCTGGTTGGTTGATATTAATAGTGCTTGCAGCTTTCTTTATGGTCACTATTGGCAAAGGTCTGAGGGCAGTGGTAGTGTTATGGGCAATGACAGTGCCGATGACAGCGTTAGTGGCAATAGCATTGGCAACGATAGTACCAAGGGGTACGCCAGCGTCAATTATAATCCAAACGCCAATAATAGTGGCAGCGGCAGTGGCGGCGATAGTGGCAGTGGCGGCGATAGTTGCAACGGCAGCGGCAGTGACTGAGTTAGCGGCAATGTTAGTGGCAGCGACACTGACAGGGGTAGGGGTAGTGACAGCGGTAGCGACACTGACAGGGGTAGGGGTAGTGACAGCCGCAGCAGCAGTGGCAACACCAGTGGCAGCGGTAATGGTGGTAGGGGGTATTTACATAGCTTGGCGTGCCTTAGCTGGAGATGAGAAATACGCCTTTGTTCGCACGATTGCTGTTATCTTCGCTGCTACAGGTGGCACAAGTTTTCGTGGTGCTGATTTAACCGATGCCGATTTCACGCAAGCAACGCTTAAAAGTACCAATTTCATAGGTGCTACTCTCATCCGTACTAACTGGTTTCACGCCAAAAAACTTGACCGCGCTAGAGTCGGCGATTCTATATTGGCTAACCCAGCCGTTCAAGATTTACTTATTAATCGAGAAGGCAGAAATAAATCCTTTATTCGGATGAATCTTAAAGGTGCATACCTAGAACAAGCAGATATTAGAGGTGCTGATTTTACCGACGCGAATCTCAATCAAGCTAGTTTAAAAAAAGCTTACCTAGACCAAGTTGAACACCAGCCCACTAAGCTAGTTAGAACCAATCTCAGAGGTGCAGACTTAATAGAAGCCAATCTCAGCTATGCTAATCTCAAAGAAGCAGATATCGTTGAAGCCACTTTCCAAGGAGCCAATTTAGAGTGGACAAACCTGACTCTCACTCAGGCAATTGGCACTGACTTTACCAACGCTCAAATGACAGGCGCTTGTGTAGAAGCGTGGAATATTGAAAATAGCACTAAATTAGATAATGTCGATTGTCGATTTGTTTATCTCCTAGAACAGCCCAAACGAACAACCGATGACCGCGAACGCCGTCCCAGCAGTGGTGAATTTAAACCGGGAGAATTTACCAAGCTGTTTGAAGAGGTTTTAAATACCATTGACCTAATTTTTAATAAAGGAATTGACTGGAAAGCCTTTGTCGCAGCCTTCAAAAAAGTGGAAGTAGAAAATGAAGGCACTGAACTTGCTATCCAGAGTATTGAAAACAAAGGCGATGGCGTGGTTGTCGTCAGAGTCAGCGTTCCTCCCGATACTAATAAGGAAAAAATTCATAGTGAATTTACGCAAAATTATGAATTAGCGCTTAAAGAGGTAGAGAAATATAAAGAATTATACGAATATCAGCGTAAAAACTATTCAGATATGCACGAAATTGTTAAATTATTAGCTAGCCAGTCTCATCAAGTTATCCTTAATAATGAAGTTACATCAATATCGGAGAGTAACCCTGTGCAAGAAAACAATCAATACAACCTGCCAGATGCCACAGTATCAGGCAGTAATATCGGGACAAACCACGGCACTCAAATAGGTACACAGCATAACTACGCCACCAAACAAAATCTAGCTAAAGCCGCAGCAGATATTAAGCAGTTACTACAACAATTGGAGCAAACTTATCCCACCAACACTCAATCTGAAAAAATGGTAGTCGTCACAGAAGCGATTAAGCAGATTGAAGACGATCCAACTTTGAAACAACGGGTATTGGGTGCGCTAAAATCAGGAGGAGTTGAAGCAATAAAAGAGTTAGTAGATCATCCGTTAATTAATATCTTGCTAGCAGCTTTAGACGGGTGGCAAACAGGAGAGTGATATCTTGCCCAATTTTGCAGCACAATTTTTGAGTGCAATCGTCTTTTTAAAGGGCAGCTACCGCCACCCCATCGAACCAAACGCCTAACCCTTCTGCTCTGCATTCCCTACGCCTAGATCCTATCTATATGTAGGGTCAGCCTGAATTCGCTCGTCGAAATCCATATTCTCCCATTGTGCGATCGCTCTCCTCAATCTGTCCATCTAGTCCACCGGAGCCCTACTGGGACGCACAAATGGGTATTTATCCTCATCTTCAGGAGACTTCGCCAACTCCACCAGCCCAGTATCATCCTCTTCAAACGAAACTGGACTAGCGATCGTCAAACTTGACAAATCCAATCCAGATTCTCGCCAATTACGCGCCAGCATCCACGACCCAGAAGATGGCATCAAGTTGCCTAACAAATCTTACCAGCACAAGACGGGTTATTTGATTTCGGGGAAGTAGCGCAAGCAGAGAACATTGACCTCAACATCACTCAAAGTTTTGGGTTCCATCTCGTACAAATCATTCAGCACCGCCTTGACATCGGGAAATGCAAAATACTCCGTCAGGAGAGCCAATTCGATAATTAAAAGAACGATTGCCAATTATAGCAACAATTAAGGATGTAACAGGGGATTGTTTCTAATTTCCGATAAACATTCTTCTAAAGACAAACCGTGCAGAATTTCCCACCATTGTCCCATATGTCTCATGTAGGCCACATTAAAACAATCTGGCCCAACATATTCTAGGCGGGCGGAGCGAGACTCAAAAGACGGGGAAATCGCCCTCGGACTCGGACAATTATAAGTTGAGCAGAAGTAAAAATAGTTGCGATACCACTTGCCAAAGATATCCGTTCGATAGTTGAAATCATGGTCTGTGGGTGGAGAGTCGATATATTTGGGCTTAAATTCTGTTTGAATTAACTCATTACATTTTTGTTCGATTAATTGTTTCTCAGTATCAGGCACTGTAGGTTTAGACTGTTTGGGAGAAGAAGAAAGCCAGAGCTTTTTTGCTTTTTTTGCCATTGAATTTGTTTTCCTGATTATCTAGGTAGAATTGAAACGACAAAATCGATCGTTCGACCTACTGTGAAGGTAGTGGCTGCTTGCAACAACCTTTGTTGGGCTACTTATCAAGGCGGCGTGAGCCTCCAAGTAATGCGAGCCTCCTCAGATCAAACGACGCAATCTATGCCTTGATTGGGTGCGGCGCGGATGATTTGTACCCACTTTCCACACCCTCCACTGTCACAATCGGTTTTTGCGGAATTTTGTGAATCCAAATGGTCATTTTTTATACACACAAGTGGAAAATTAGACTTGTGATCGCCAGTTCAATTTAGCCAAACTCCGAAAATTCGTAGTGTGACAGTTCAGGGTGCGGAATGTGGGGTATAAGTCAAACATAACATCAGCAAAGTGAGCTTTCTTTCCCAATAAATCCCCCGTATTTTTGATGCTGACAATTTTGGTTCCTGTCGATAGTTTTGGAGTTAGCTTGGACAATATGAGCGGAAAGCACTGCTCCTCGGTGGGTCCTTCCACCCAGAGAATGCTGTCGGCACCTTACTTGTCATCTCGGTTTTCCTGGGTTATGTCACCGACTTTGGCATCGCCCCCAACTTGCCAGTTTCTGCCTATCAACTGCTTGTCAGAACTCTTTCCTTCTTTGATTTGTGTTATTTTTCCTACCTCTAGCTGGCCTCTTACCTCTAGCCTATCTAGAATCACTTGCACTGCGGGAGATTGGGATTGGATCTGGCTAACGAGTTCTTGTAACTGGGCAGCAAATTCTTTGTCTGTATCCATCTGGCTCACCAGTTCGGCTTGAAGCACTTGCATATTAGCCTCAGTCGGATTGGCTTCTACTCGTGTCAACAACCCGCCTGTACCTGCTACTTGTAACTTGGATTGGACTGTCTCCCGCACTGTCTGGATGGCTTGCCCACTTTTTTCCCACGCGGCTTCGCCTATCTTTTCGCCGACTTTCTCTAGGACTTTGGGCACTATCAGCGTGGCAACTGCTCCAGCGACAATGGACAACGGCTCTACCATATTTTTGTTCTTCTAATTTAGCTGATTGGCATAAAACCCTACCTACTCAAAGATAATCATCATTTGAGAGAATGTCGTGAGTATTTGTGGAGAGATGTTTTTGGAACAATTGCTCAGAAGACCACTGGAAGCACTACTGTTCAACAGTTGCAGTGGTATTACAACCATCAATTGTGTAATGGTTGAGATAAAACTGAGTGAGAACCGATTTCAACGTGGAGTCATGGAAACACTGACCGCCACCGGGAGCGCAATTTTGTTCCTAACCAAGACAATTAAACAGACTAAGGAAAAGTACGCTGCGGAGAGACCTGAGTGGAGTAACCCAGTGGAGATAACAGCTAAGGAACTGATTCAGGCGCTGAAGCTGAAGGCTCCCAATACGGCAAGTGCGATCGCACTTTCTGCATCAGTGCCTCAACTGATTTCGCTGGCTCTAACCCGGCTTTTTTTTTAATACAGGGGTCAATTCTTCCGGTAGGTTCTCCAACTCAATCGCGTTGCAGCCAAAGTCGAAGGCGTCTTCATACGACCGTTCCCGCACCAAAGCATCGTAGAAGCCTACGGCAAACTTAATCGCTGCTGCATCGCTGACGGCATCGCTCATGCCTACTACATAGTCGATATGTTGGCAAATGACATCTGCCTGCACCTTTGAATAACAGGCATTGAGTACCACGCACCGAACCGGATTCGTAAAAAGCTTAAATAGTCTTGCCAAAGCCTCGGTAGAAGCCAGCTTTGCCTGTCCTGCGTCATTTTCCAGCACCAAGCCTCCTGCTCCTGCCCCATGTCCGCAAAAGTGGACAATCTCTGGGTTTAAATCTAGCAGGGCGCGACGCAAGTCATCTGTACGCACTGCCCACCGTTGCTCAATGACAAAGCGATCGCGCTGCTGTGCCAGTCGCAATCCATTATCAATTTCCCGCATTTCCACATCCAGGCGCAGTCTGGCTGCGTTGATGGGGCTGGATGCTAGAAACAAGATGGTACGCTTCAGGGGAGGTGTCGGAGTAGGTTGAGCGGGTTGAAGCGCTGTCCCAAAGCCGTAGTATTGATTAATGCTACCTACAGTCATGCTGCCACCGACTTTTACATTGCTGAGAATGCTTTGCGATTGAGGATGATCGCCGCCAGAAGATGGTTCAAGGGCATGGATAAGTCGCACCACAGCTTCCACTACTTCTATAACTGGTCTTCGACCCTGACGGGTTGTCAATCGGGAAAAGAGGTTTCCCGCAGCAGTTGGGTCGAGAATACGGGCAAAGCGATCGGGTTGAGTCAGTGCTTCACCTGCCAAGCGTGATGCTCCCCCACTGCCATCATTGCAACGCGAACCAATTCTTAGGTCTAGAGGAATAACTGGCTTTGCCCTTGCTATGTACTCCTCGGCAAGGTGTTCAACTCCTTCCCCTCCACTTAGGATTATCAGAATATCCCCCTTGGCCACCTCTCGTTGGCGACGTAATGCACCTGATGACCAGCCTGGTTTGAGGAACTCTATCTCAATTGCCTCGGCTGCAAGGAGAAACTCCCACAACTCCCGTCGAGTGTCGGGAATTTTGTCTTCTATTTTGCTAGTTGCTACGGTGGCAATTAGCCGCCCTTGTGAGCCAGAAGCTTGTGCTATTCCAGCTTGAAGGCACTCACGGACAGCAGTTAATGCAGTCCAGTCGAAGATAATAGGCAATGAGGCTGGAGTGTTAGGTTCCGAAAGAGGTTCATTCCCAACACCAATTATGAATGTGGCTCCTTCTGTTGCGAGTTTCTTGACTAACTCAAAGATCAACTCATGTGCATATTTGAGTAAGTTCGGCGATGTATCCTTGGTTGCACTTCCGGCAATGTGGATTCGTTGACCTTTAATTGCATACTGGCTCATAAAGTTTGTATCTGTTTGGTAGTAAGCTGTTACGCATTTAAACCACTAACGAGGCTTGTAGGGTGCGTCAGGAGTGAACACTTACGCTTACAAGGGAAACACTTCTGTACTGACGCACCATATTATCGTCTTTTAAATGCGTAACAGCTTATGCTGTGGGGAAATATGGATTACCAGGCTAACTATACAAGCCCTACTCGCTCCCCAATAGCTTCTGCCACTCCTCTAATGATTGAAGCCTGTCCGCTTTCTCTAGCCGCGTAGCTAATCTTCCCAGGCAAGAGGAAACTCTATTCCTTTCCTTACTGTTTTCTGAACCCAGGTAGTCATCTACGTGTATTGATTGCCCAGTTCTATCCTTAATAGGTACTTTAACTCTATCGCTAGCAGTACGGCAAAGATGATTTAGCATATCCTTATATGTTTTACGTCCTTCATATCTTTCAAATGCCTCAATAGCAAGTGATTCAGCATGATATCCAGATATTTTTAAGTTTGTCGGGAAAACTTCTTTGACTGCTGCTTTGAACAGTTTTATGACAGGAACAACTTTTCCAGAGCAAGCTTTGTTGACAGCAGTAAGCTTTCTAGCAAAAGCTTCAGGACGTACTACATTGCTCCACTGATTTTCATCTATAGAGCTAGCTATCTTGAAACCTGTGGCTGTCTTGATGGCTGGCAAAAGTTGAACCTCACACCCATCAGAATAGCGAACTGTCACAGCTAGCTTACCTGGAGGGAAGACTTCGGTATTGGGAAGCTGTTGTTTAATTTGTCCTGCAAAGTATTCCAAAACTTCTTTTGGCGTCTTTCCTTGAAGGGAAGTTTGGTTGATTAATACTAATATATCGACATCGCTTAAACCATCAATGAATGTATGTCTGCGAACTGAGCCACCAAAATTCAGATTAACAGATTCTTCCTCAAGCTCTTTCTCAATGGCTTCCTTGAGGTCTTCAATATGTTTGTTGATGGCATCTGTATCTCTATCGTTGTATCTCTGGAGTGCATCTTGAAGTAAGCTGTTAACTTCTGAGGTATAGGATAAAGCATTAGTCTGCTCATTAGCTTGCTGGACTAATTTATCTATTCCTGATAAATTACTAGAAGACCAACCCGATCCGCCACTACCACCCATAATTATCCTCAAATTTCAAGTCCAGCATTTCTAACTAAATTAAGCACCGATGGCATCACTCTGTTCCATTCTAAAAATTCCTCAATTCGTCTTGTTTTACAGAATTTTATCATTGCTCTGGTTAAACGGTTAAGCATATGAATATTTTGAATACCGTAAAACTTAGCCAATTCCTGTTCTGAGTAATTCCATTTTTCCGTAATAATATTTGCTGTTGATGGATACAGTGCTAACCCATCATAAAACACATATCGAAGCCATGCAAGTCCGTCAAATATATCTGCTCCACATAAAAAATATGCAATGCTCAATACCGGGTCTAAGCAGCCTAGTATATGAATAGGTATCTGAAATCCGCTTTTTTCAAACTCCGAGCGTAATCTTAAAAGGTTTTGACATCTCTCAAGAATAGATTTTCCTAGTTCTTTCTCTGTTAATCCTAGTATCGAAAATTGTGCTATATTATCTAGATAACCAATTAAATTACCTATATTTATGAAATTAGATTCTTGTTCGGGCTTGCAAAGAAATTCTGAAGCTACATCTGGGTATTCCTGAAACAAAGCTAGCGATGATTCTATCTGACAAAGAATAGGTTGTGAATTTTCCTGGGAATCATAACTGATAAAGACAAATTGAGAATTAGGTTCTAATCTGTCTAGTACAGACTGATGTAAGTCAGAATTCCAGGGCCGAGCAAAACAGCTATCCCTAGCTGCATATACGTCATCTAGGCTAGCAGTCGATTTAAGGAGTTGAGTTTCGTAACCTCCACTATCGATAAAAATTAGATCGGAATAATATATGTCTCTATCTATGAAATCGTAGTATAGGTCATAAGCACTAACGAGAGAAACATCGACAATAAAATCGCGCATCGAATTGTAAATATCTCTTACTTCTGGAAATCCTCGACTTGAAAATGAAGGAACGAGAATAGGTGTACTAATATCAATTATCGAAATATTTCGCAATTGGCAGATTTCCGTAACCTTCATCTAACATTCTCCTATCCTTACAAGATGGACATTTTCCACATGGATAATCACCTCGACGTTCACAACTGAATGTGATTTCTATAGGAACTTGGTTTAAATGACAAAACTCAAATATATCTTTTTTTGTAAACTCTAGAAACGGAGCTTCGACTTGAATCGTACCGCTGAAATATCCCTCGAATAATCGTTGGGTATCCACCATAAATAGTTGAGAGCAATCGTAGTAAGGTGTCCCCGAATGAATGCCTATAGAAAATATTCCCCCTTTTGCAGAGAATATACTGGCAGCCGTCAACAGCATTGTTGCGTTCCTGCAAGGATATTCTCCTTGAGTATTAGTCATCGAAAAGCCTAGATCAACTGTTGTTACATAAATCCCGTAATGTTGAGATAAAGCTAAAATAGAGCGACGCTCGCCCTCAATGCTAGGCTGACCGTAGTTGAAGTGAATTCCTCTAACAATTGCTCCTCGCAAGAGGTAATAAGCTATTAAAGCTGCTGAGTCTATTCCTCCTCCAAGTAGCAAGTTGATTGTTATATCTGGTTGAGTGGCAAAGCTAGATATCATCACAAGCTCTCGTTTATAACCAGTAAGCGCTCTTCAAGTATTACACAGCTTTTAGATTTGAGCTAATTTCCCATTCTACCCGCTCATCCCCAATCAGCGACTTCAATAAAGAAAGCGCCACATCTTTGGTGAGTACATCCAAGTCTAACCGCACAATCGGCGCACCTAACTAAACCCGTGTTGTCATCAATACTTTAAAGCGTGGCTCTACAGGAGGCAGATAGGGTTTCACCTCCTGATAGTCGGTAACATCATCTAGCACTAGCAGCACCTCCTCCGGCAACCAATGCCGCCAGCAGAATGCTACCTGAGAAGGCAAATCTAAATCCTGTGGGGGGTGCAACTGCAAATGCACTCTGGCAAACGCGACAATCTGAGTCCCCAAATTCAAATTGTGTGCCTGCAACCAGCAAACCCCACCGGGATAAGTCTGTTGCTGCCAATGGAGGTAAGAATATTGCAGCGCTAGTTCTGTTTTCCCCACTCCACCCCTACCAGCGATCGCAGAAATCGCAACTCGATCGCTGTACTGCAACTGCTGGTGTAGTGTTGCGATCGCTTCTTCCCGTCCGACAAAGTTAGAAATGCTGCTGCGGGGGAGATTTTGAGGAATACCTGTGGGTGTGGGAGACTTATCGAGATTGAGGACAAACTGACTAGCAATCTGGGTGATATCCCCAGTCGTTAAATTTCCCTAAACTTGAACATTCTTGAAAAGCTCTTGCTGTAGGTCTTTGGGGATCTCTTCAGGACGATCGCTCGTCAATTTAGCCCTCCTGAGTCAAGTCACCCAGATTCACATTGCAGCCTATCTGGGACATTTCATGCCTCTATTCTGGAATAGTGTTCAACGAAATGGCGACCCCATAAGTTACCCATCCCAAAAAGCTCTCAGCCCAGAAGTATGTAGCGGAAGAGAAGTTGAGAAAAGTCACAAGGCAAAGATAAGAGCGATCGCGTTTTGAATTTGAAGGGGAGGCAACTCTCTTGTGGAGCAGGCATCATATCTACTTTATTCAGATTGCTCAAAGCTTGCTTGAACTTCGGCAAGGATAGCCTGAATCGTTGGATTATTTGGCAACGCTTCTAAATCAGCACATCCTTCTGCGCTCACATCCCTCAAGAATCTTGCAAAACGTTTCTGAACCCTGACTGTAAGAGGATGATTCGAGCCGAACCGCTGTTCACAAATCGCCAATGTTTGCACATACAAAGGCTGTGCCTCACGGTAGCGCTCCTGAGATGAGTACATGACTGCCAGACTGTAGAGACTGTTTGCCACATCAGGATGCTCCTCTCCCAAAAGGCGTTGTCTAAGTTCCAAGGCTTGCATAAACAACAGCTCTGCTTCTTTAGAGCGACCTTGTTCACTATAGACATTGGCTAGATTATTAAGGCATCGTGCCACATCACGATGCTCCTCTCCAAAGTGAAGGTTGTACAGCTCTAATGCTTGTAAGTACAACGGTTCGGCTTCGCTATGGCGACCTTGAGAGTGATAAAGCACAGCCAAGTTATTGAGGCTTTGTGCCATATGATGCTCATCTCCAAGTTGGCGTTTGTATAGGTTCAAGGCTTGTATGTACAAGGATTCAGCTTCACTATAGCGACCTTGTGATTTATAAAGCAACGCCAGATTATTGAGGCTAATAGTTACTTGGGCGTGCTCCTCTCCTAAAAGCCTCTTTGTGAGTTCCAAAGCCTGTACTAACAGAGGTTCTGCTTTACTGTAGTGACCTTGAGATGTGTAGAGCCATGCCAGATTAGTAAAGCTTTCTACTACTGCAAGATGCTCAGATCCGAAACGGGCTTGAGTAACAGCTAGGCACTTCTCAAACCAGGGTACTGCTTTGTCATAAAATCCTTGACCTTCATAGAACCAGCCTAAGCCGATAAAAGGCTTTGCTGAATCCTCATCGCTGAGATAGGCAGTCAGATGGTTAGCTACTTCTGCCAGATGAGGTATGACAGAGCTGAGGGAAACAATTTGCTCACGAGTTAATTCATTCTGCTGAGGGACTTGCGTTGCCTCTACTGACATTGTTCCTGCAAATTCTCGCTTCAGCTCATCTGCTCGATCAGAGTGTTCGAGCTTCTCCCGGAAAAATTCCCGAATTAATTGATGCAAACGGTAGGTATCCTCACCCTGAAGTAGATGCAGACTCTCCAACTCAACTCTGGCATCCTCCAAATCTTCAGCGTCTTGCCCTGTCTCTACGCTTTCCACCAAATCCCAAGGAATAGGAGCCAAGGCAAATAAACTCAGCAAACAGCCTAACTGCTTAGCCTCTTCACTCAACTCCTCCCAACTCAATTCAAAAGCAGCAGCAACTCCTCGCCTAACATTTAGCGTCCATGCGGGGTCATTCTTTTCCCGCTCCAATGATTCGTGCTTGAGTCCCTTTTTTTCCAATCGCCGCAGCATTTCTGCTAGAGAAATCTTCCGCTTCTTCACATACCGCCCTACCAAGTTTAGCGCCAGTGGCAAATAGCCCAGCCTTTGACACAGTTCTTTGGCATTTGCTAATTCATGGCTAATCTTTTCTTCTCCAATCCACTCCCGTAAAAGTTCCAACGCGGCTGACTCATCTAACACATCTAGTGTGAATGACTGGGGAAGATCCAACTGTAACCGCGTCGTGATTAGCACCTTAAACCGGGAGGGTTGAGGTGGCAGGTATGGCTCCACCTTTGGGTAATCGTTGACATCATCTAGCACCACCAGCACGTTTCCTTCATGCCAGCGCGACCAGCAGAAATCAACTTGGCTCGGTAAGTCCCAATCTTCCGGTGGGTTTAGCCCCAATTTGGCTTGAGCAAACCGCACTATCTGAATGCCAACATCTTCATCCCTCGCCCTTAACCAACAGATACCGCCTGGATAGGTGAGCAATAGCAAATGAAGTAGAGCATACTGCGTTGCCAGTTCCGTCTTGCCGACTCCCCCCATACCTTCTATAGCAGCAATCACCACTTGGTTATGGTGCTGCACCATCTGGTGTAAGTTTTCAAGTGCTTCGGCACGTCCCACAAACTTGATTGTGCCACTGCGAGGAAGATTGTGGGGTATTCCAGTTGGCTTGAAGGAGTCGGGCTGTTTAACAATAACCAGCAAGTTCAAAATCTGGTTAATGTCCCCTGTTGTTAAGTTGCCACCTACTTGAACATTCTGGAGAATGCTTTGCAAAACTTGTTCGGGGCTTAGGCGATCGCTCATATTTTTTTTGCGTATCTGGCGAACTGACAAAAGGTTGGAAAACTGCACTCAATATACTTTTGACGACTTCTATGCCTTGATTCTAAAAGCCCTAATATTCTGTATTCCGAAACTTGATCGATTAGATCCGGATAGTTTTGTTGATGCTACCCCTTCTAACCTACCAGAGAATATTGACCCGCGAACGCAAATTCCGCCACCCACTTGCGATATTGCACCGATCCAAATCGAGCGGGTGCGGGCAACCAGAACGCGGGTATCTGAGTTCACGGTGATGATAAATGAACTGCTACTTTTTACGGAGCGTGAGCTCAGAAGCTTGCATTGACTGTCCTAGGTCGCAGGACTTTTACATTCAGCTCTAGTTTTTCTCCCAACCACAAAGAATGTTTTGTGTGGTCTGCCACATCCTCGCCTGTTTCAGGGTGAATGAGAATATCGAGTCCCTCACGATTCAGCATTAACCAGGGAACGACTTTGCCAAACTGCGGGGGTAAAAAAGCAACTTGATACATAGCGTGGGGATGGGGAGCAACAAGAATTGGTAAACAAACTTACAGATAAAGAATCTATTCACGAGTGGTACTACCGTCGTTTAATCCCTCGCGAACAACTACTTGCATTAGGACTGAGTTTCTTTGATGGTCTTTTGACGATCAATTCTTTGCTGCGCTGGAGGAAATAGTTAAAATATTGACCTAGCCGACGGTCATTTTCTCAAACAGGATATTACGTACAACTTTGCTGCAACAGATACGTTTAAGTGGTTGAACCTGCACGCTAAAGAATTTGGATTTGAGTTGTCGTTTCCTGAAAATAACGTTCAAGGAGTCAGTTATGAGGGGAGCATCCCACTTTGGCAGATCTACCAATTCTTGGGAGAATGTAGGGGAAGAACGAAGCCATCCGCACCAACCATGACCCCTGAGAAACAAGAACGTCTAAAAGCCTGTCTGCAGAACTCGCTGCCTTGCTATATTAAGAGACGAACCAGAGTGAACTCAGCGACCTAGAAAGCCTTGAAAAAACTGTGCGGACTCAGATGTTAGAATATGTCAGTCCACAAATAGCCCTTTTTTTATCGAACAAGCAACAGGAATCAAGGCAGGGAAGACCCTTCAAGTAACAAGTTGTGTGGGAGCCCTGAGATTGAAAGCAAAGCAAGCAGAGAAATTAGGATTGAGGTCACATTCCCAGTTGAGTCCTCTGCTAGAAAAATGTTGTCTGCGCCTGAGTGCCAATGAGTCATACCAGAATGCAGAAGCCGAAGTTGAAGCATTGACAGGGATGATTGTCGGTCACTCGACCCAACAAAGACTTGTTCTTCGACAAGAGTTGCCATTACCCTCCGCGAAGCAAGGAATCTCAGAAATTAGTGTGGATGGGGGTAAAGTCCGACTCCGGGGAGAGCCAAAAACTGGGAGTTACTTGAGAGACTACAAAGCTATACGGTTAAATAGCACATACTATGGTGCTTTTTTTGATGACAATCAATCATTGATTGATTATGTCAACAGCCAACCATTGCTTAACCCATTGGTCTGCTTGGCAGATGGTCACCAGGTAGTGTGGAATTTAATCCAGGAGTTTAGCACAGACCAACAGCGCTGGGAAATCTTGGACGGGTATCATCTCAAAGAAAATCTCTACAAAGTTGGTGGCTCATTAAAGAGACTTAGAAAGGCTGAGTTCTATTGTGGCTTTGTCAGGTGCTTGAAGCCTCGGCTTTGTGAGCGTGGTTGCCGAGGCAAACAAGCTCGCAACTTCTGTGCCTACCTGGAAAAACATAGAGAACGCAAAGTCAACTACAGTTATTACCAAGCTGAGCAACTATGTTCAATTGGTTCAGGAGCAGTCGAGTCGGCAATGCGAGCAGATTGGAGCAAGGATTAAAATCGAGGCGGGCGAGCGTGGAACGCAGAGAGTGTAAATCAGGTGCTTTCAAATCGTTGTGCTTACCTCAATGGTTTACTCGCGATAAGAGTGTTTCTGCCCAACTGGGATGCTCCCGTTATGATCCTTGGCACTGGCGTTTTGTCGGCTGTCCAGAGGCACAGGTCATTTTCAGGAATAAAGTAAGTAAATAAGGAATCCAAGATTAATTGCGTGAACGATCGCCCTGACCCCAAAAAAGCCGAACAGACTGCTGCCAGCGACTTGCAAGCAGGTCGGGACATCTACATTGGCAGCATCACTCAGATTGTGAATCAGAGTGACGCACCCAAACCAGCCGAGTCACCCCAGATTAGTCTTTCCATTGATGCTCTAGTTGAGCAAGTGCGATCACTCTACCGCGATAAAATCCAGTATGAGTGCGGCACCATGCAGCTATTGGATGTCTCACATCCGGTTGCTCTGGATAACCTTTATGTCGATGTCAATATGCTGAATAAAATTCCTAGCCAGCGATGGGTTAGAATTTCTGATCGGCTGCAAGACTTCGACCCCAGCGCTGATGACTTTGACCGCTTTTACTTAGGCTTGGTACTTCAGGCGCGAGTACCAGGGCTGGAGGCAGCAAACACTAATCCTAAACTAATGGTGCTGGGCAAACCAGGGGGTGGTAAAACTACTTTTTTGAAACATCTGGCTATTGAGTGCAATAAAGGCAACTTTCAGGCTGACCGTGTACCAATTTTTATCCGGTTAAAAAGATATGCTGACGATGCCATATATTCAGGTAATTTCGACCTCTTGAATTACATCAGCCAATCTCTGCAAACTTGTGACGTTTCCGCTACGGATGTTGAAAGCTTGCTCAAGCATGGTAGAGCTTTAATCTTATTGGATGGATTGGATGAAGTTCCAGAACAAGAGGGTAAAGCAATCCAGCAACAAATTATCTGGCTTTGCGAACGATATTACAAAAATCAGTTTGCGATTACCTGTCGGACTCAGGCTCAGAAATACAGGTTTGAGCCCTTTACTAATGTTGAAGTTGCCGACTTCAATCAAGAGCAGATTGAATCCTTTGCAAAAAAGTGGTTTGTGGCAGTTGCCAGGAATTTAGAAGAGAAGGGTTTAGCTAAGGCTACTGAATTTATTGAGAAACTTAAGCAGCCAGAAAACAAACGGGTTAGAGAACTATCAATAACACCGATCTTGCTCAGTTTAACCTGCTTGGTTTTTAATGATCTACAAGATTTACCGACAAATCGCTCTAAACTTTATGAGCAAGGGCTGAACATTTTGGCCTCCCGGTGGGATGAAGCTAGGGGCATTGAACGGGATGAGATTTATCGCAATTTGACTTTGCCACACAAACTGAAGCTACTAAGCCAGATTGCAGCTATAACATTTGAGCAAGGTGATTACTTCTTTGAACAAGGCAAAATTCAGCAACTGATTGCCGGATATCTCTGCATATTACCCGATGCAGAGACTGACCCAGATTCAAGGCAACTGGCTAGTGAGTCTGTGTTGAAATCGATAGAGGTGCAGCATGGGTTATTAATAGAAAGAGCGCGGGAAATTTACTCTTTCTCTCATCTAACGTTTCAAGAGTATTTCACTGCCAAAGAAATTGTTGCCAGGTGGATTCCTCATGCTTCAGAATATCTAGCCAGCCACGTCCTAGAGAGGCGCTGGCGAGAAGTCTTTTTACTATCGGTTGAGATGTTACCGAATAGCGATGGTCTACTGCTGTTGATGAGGCAACAAATTGGTACACTTGTTGCCTCATTTGATGAAAAGTTGCAGCAGTTTCTTATCTGGGTTAACGATAAATCTCTTTTAGTTAAGGTTCCATACCGACTAATGGCAGTCCGCGCCTTTTACTTCGCCCTTACTCTTGACATTGCCCGAAATAACGCAAATGCTTATGACCGTTCTCTTGACATTGCCCGTAGCCTTGACCTTGACCTTGCCCATTCCTTTGCTGATGCCTATGACCTTGACATTGCCTTTGCTCATGCTTTTTACGATACATCTCAGACTGTCCTTGCCCGTGCCCTTGTCCTTGACGTTATCCTTGAGCGTGGTATTGACCTTGACTTTACCCTTGACTGTACTCTGGATATCATCCTTGACCGTAGCTTTGTCTTTGATCCTGAGCTAAAGCTGTTATTGCAACAACTCAAAGAGCCACTACCTAACTTGGACGGTGGCTTTGATATGCTTTGCCAGTGGTGGCACGCTAACGGTCAAGCTTGGACTGAGCAATTAAGAGCGGTGATGATTGAACATCGCAATATCGGTCATGATTGGCAGTTTAGCGAACACCAAAAAGAATTGCTAAAGCAGTATTACGATGCCAATAAATTACTGGTTGATTGCCTAAATAGCGGTTGTGAAGTGGCTCCTAAAGTGCGACAGGAAATTGAAGAGATGTTGTTGTTACCTACTGTTGAAATAGATAGATGAAGTGATGAGCATTCATGAAGTGTCTTCAGAAGAAATCACCCTGATCTCCATCAGGTGAAGCAGAGCATTTTTAAGAATGTCCAAGTGGGTGGTGACCTTTTAACTGGAGACATCACTCAGAACAACACGAACATTACTATCAATCAGCCTGAACTTCCTAAACCAGTTGGAATTCCACAAAACATTCCCTACACAGGTGCAAGCAACTTCGTAGGAGGTTCAAAGGAACTGGAAATCTTACACCAGAAGTTGCAGCGAACAGACTGCGTAGCAATCTCCGCGCTCGCAGGTATGGGAGGAGTCGGTAAAACAGAACTGGCAATTCAATATGCCCTAGCTCACCGAGAAACTTACCAGGGTGGCATTTGCTGGCTCCAAGCACGGGAACAGGATGTAGGCACTCAGATCGTTAACTTCACCCAAGTTCATTTGGGTTTGAATCCCCCTAAAGACATCAAAGAATTACGCGAGCGGGTGCGCTGGTGTTGGCAGCACTGGCAAGAGGGAAATGTCGTAGTCATCCTGGATGATGTTAATGACTACGCACAGCTCAAGCCTTACCTGCCGACCCCTGCTTCTCGCTTTCGGGTACTGCTCACCACACGGCTACGATTACTGAAATCCTCAGAACGATTAGAGCTAAATGTCCTCGCTCCAGACGCGGCAATAGCTTTACTTGAGTCGCTAATTGGGACACAACGAGTGCAAGGGGAACTAGAAGTTGCCAGGGATCTGTGCCAGTGGGTAGGCTGTCTGCCTTTAGGACTAGAATTAGTCGGACGCTATCTAGAGTGGAAACCCGATTTGTCTCTAGCACAAATGCAGCGACGATTGCAGGAAAAACGACTAGAGCAACAGGCGTTGAAAACGCCCAAGTCAGAATCAGACATGACTGCCCACTTAGGTGTAGCAGCCACCTTTGACTTGAGCTGGAAATAGTTAAGTCCTGTTGCCCAAGAATTGGGCTGTTTCTTGAGCCTATTCGATTTAGTCCCAATTTGTTGGCTTTTGGTAGAGCAGTGTTTTCCCGATCGCGATCCAGAAGAACTAGAAGAAATCAGGGATGACTTCCTGCTCGACTTACATCTGATTCAGCACGAAGCAAAGGGAACCTATAGGCTCCACGAACTGATTCGGGAATTTTTGCACAGCAAGCTTGTTGAGTCCAAGCAAACCAATAATCTCAATCAGGCGATCGCATCCACCTCAACAGCCGACAGCACTTTGAGTTCCATCCCGTACAAATCGTTCAGAACAACCTTAACATCGGGAAACGCGAAATACTCTGTCAGTTTTCCAATGCGGTAATTAAAAGCTTTGTAGCGATGTTTGAAGTACAGCTCCACATTCCCCCGGCTCTCCCAAAGTCCCAGCAAATTGACGGTCACATCCGAGTAATGCGCTCTCACATCCCGCAGCACCTCGGCAATGCGTTCGGAGATCGATCGAGTTGTCACCCCAATTTTATAGAAGCAGCTTTCGTCAGCTTTGACTTCCAGAAAATAGAGCGAATTCACCAGAATCCGACGAAGCTGCGCTCGATAAATCAGCAAATCAGCCCGCCGTTCTTCCAAACAAGATAACCCCGCAGCTTCAGCAATCTCTACAGAGCTTTCCAACGAAGCCAGCTCCGACACCAGCAAAGGTTCTTGGACTTGGTTAAACAGCGGCAGGGGAAGTGCGCCGACGGGGATTTTACCCAAGTCGGTAAAGTGATAAGTGCGATCGCCTTCCGAATCCACCAATCCTTTCAACTGCCACCGAAAGTTTACCAAGTCTTTGGGAATGCCGTAATTTTGTGCGCCGTACTCTTTCCACAGCACTTTCAATTGCTCCAATTCATCACCCTTAAGCTGGATGGTGAAGTTGTCGTAAAGGGGCAGCGATGGGAAAGCTTTGGTTTTAATGCGCTGTGACACGGGCTTGCAAGTCTCCCCGGTGTGCGCGAAGTGATGTTCTTTCACTTTCCCCTTTTTTGCTGTTAATCCGCCACCGCAGTAGAGGCAAGTTAGCTGAGTTTTTCCGCGCACAACCTCATCAATGCTCGCCAGTTCACCACTGGGAGCAACACCAAATTTAAGCCACATCGCCTGTCAATTCTCCTTTGAGCCGGTTTTGGAGATGCACCTGCTCCACATGACCAACGATTCTAACAAATCCAGGGGTGAGGGCTTCTGCCTTGGGAAAGAAAGCGATCGGCACTCGATGCTCTTGATGCGTGACTTTAATCCTTGCATCCCCAATCTAAAATCTAAAATCTAAAATCTAAAACTGCTCGTCACCAATCGGGAATTTCTTCAGGCTCCGAGTCTGATAGGCCTTGTGACAGTTGCTCTTTCGGTAACGGCCCAGCGGGTAATTCATCCTGTACGCGGGGAAATACCTCTTTCCCCGCGTAGGAAAGCATGGAAAGACTTGCGATCGCTCCTTTGACTTGATCCGGCTTCACCTCTAAGTAGCGCTGTAACTGTTCGAGGTTACTGTGACCGCTGATTTCTTGAATAATCCGCAGCGGAATTCCGGCATTGCTCATCTGAGTCAGGGCAGTCCGACGAAAGCTGTGGGTGGATGCTCCCTCGATGCCGGCGCGATCGAACGCTTCTCTCAAAATCCGATCCGCTGAGTTGGGGTGCAAATGCTTCCAGTGGTGGTTCGGGTAGCGGCCGGGAAATAAATAAGTCTGACCCGCGTTGGGTTTCCAAGATGTTAGGAGACTTCGCAAATCCTCTATCACCGGAATTGTCCTGGTTTGGAGTTTTCCTTTGGTGTTGCGCTTGCGGAAGTTGATTGTAGGTCGGACTGCACCTCTGGCGGTGTAAATATCGATGACTTCCAGGGAACAAGCTTCGGCAATCCGACAAGCCGTGTAGAGACAAACTCCGAACAGCGTGCGATCGCGTGAGGTTTGCAAACCTTCGTTGAACAGCAGTTCGATTTCCTCTTGCGTGAATATCTTGGCCTGCCCGTGTCCCTCTATCTTCATCTTGGTAAACTCGACCCGATACCACAGAGTTTGCCGCAAATACTGCATTGCTGCATCGGTTGGGGGTATTTCTTAACGTGGTAGGAGAGATGCCAAGGAAAATAAGGGTCATCGTAGAGTCGATGAGCGACAATCACTATCGGGTATTCTAAAAATAAATGATGTTGGAAAGTTCATCCGAAAACAATGATCAGATGATTATTCGCGATCGCCAAGGACGAGAGTACCGCCTGCAAGTAAACGGGGACGAAAACTCATATTTTATTGCCAAACTCTTGTACCGCAACAGCGAAGTTGGTAGGCTTCACTGCGTTTTGTCTCCACCTGATAAGTTGATGATAGGCGATATCTTGATTCACGACGATGTAATTCACGCTCCAGAACACTTAGGGGCAGCTCTTTTGAGACTGCTAGTTGAACCTAAGCCAATCGATTACCGTCGCAGGGGACTGGGAACTCACCTGTTGCAATTTGCGATAAAGAAAGCTCGTCAGCGGGGAATTAAGCGAATCTGCGGTTCTCTAACTCAAAAAGACATCAACAATAATCCCAACCTTGTCAAATGGTACAAGAAGTATGGATTTGAAATACTTCCGCCTTCACAGGAGAACATCGAAAATGCAGTTTTTGGGATTTCTCTGGATTTAGGAGAGAAATCAAATTAATTACGCCTTAGCTACTTTGGTTTTGGTTTTCCTGTGTAATATTAGGAACGATTTGTCTCTACTTCAAACTCGGTGAAAACCTTTGCCTGCTCTAACACTAACTCGATCGCAAGAGCTTGCATATCGGGTGGATAGCCATATTGCCGCAATAAGCGTTTAACCATCACCTTCATTCTCGATCGGACGCTTTCTTTGAGATTCCAGTCGATAGAAGCGTTTTTGCGTACCCGTGCTACCAGGACGATCGCCAATTCTCGCAGTTGGTCTTGTCCCATCACGTCCCGCGCACTCTGGTTTTGGGCCAGGGCATCATAAAAGGCGAGTTCATAGGGTTCTAATCCCAACTCTTCACCGCGTTGTTTGGCAGCTTGGACATCCTTAGAGAGATTAATCAGTTCTTGGATCACATCCGTGACGCTAATTACTTGGTTTTGGTAGCGTCGCAAGGAGTCTTCAAGCATTTCAGTAAGCCGGCGACTCTGGACAATGTTGGTACGGCGTTGGGCTTTGATTTCATCGCGTAACAGTTTTTTGAGCAATTCCACTGCCAGATTTTGATGCTCCATACCTTCGACTTCTTCGAGGAATTCGTCGGAGATGATGGAGAGGTCAGGGCTTTTGATGCCTGCTTCGTCAAAGATGTTGATAACGGTATCGGAGACGAGGGCTTGATCCACTACTTGCCGGATAGCGGTTTCGATTTCGGCATTGCTGAGGCTACCGTCGGTAGGTTCTAGTTTGCGGAGACTGGCCTGGATAGCTTGAAAGAAGGAGATTTTTTCAGATTGGGCGATCGCCTCTGGATGGTGAGCGGTGAGAGCATAGATTTTGGAGAGCGCGGTTACGCCATCGAAGAAACGGTCTTTAATTTGCGGATCTGCGACATAGTTCGCCGCCGATTTTAGAATGTTGAGTTTGTCCCTAGTGCTGGCGTTGGAGTAAGGCTGATAGTCAAACCCCGCCATAATGTCTTCAACGACTTCGAGCTTGGCGAACAGTAGCCCGATCGCCACCTGTTGATCGAGGGTGAGGTCGCCTTTGCCGCCGCTTTGGGAGTAAACTTTCAGGGCTTCTCTGAGTTCATTGGCCACACCCAAATAATCGACTATCAAGCCGCCTTGTTTTTCAAAGTAAACGCGGTTGATGCGGGCGATCGCCTGCATCAGGTTGTGCCCCTTCATCGGCTTGTCCATATACATCGTGTGAAGGATAGGGGCATCGAAACCAGTGAGCCACATATCGCAGACGATGACGAGTTCGAGGTCGTTGGTGGAGTCTTTGAGCCGTTGCGCCAAGATTTGACGATTTTTCTTGTTGGTGTGGTGTTTTACGAGGTTGCCCTTATCAGAGGCGCTGGCAGTCATGACGACTTTGATTTTGCCGCTGTTGAGGTCGTTGCTGTGCCAGTCGGGGCGGATTTTGATAATGGCATCGTAAAGATTGGCAGCTACCTGACGGCTGAGGGTGACGATCATGCCTTTGCCGCGATTGGCAGTTTGGCGAATTTCAAAGTGGGTGACAATATCGTTGGCGATGGTTGTTAGGCGTTGGGTGGAGCCAACGATCGCCTCGACTCTGGTCTGTTTGGCTTTGGCTTGCTGGGTAGTGCTGAGCTCTTCAAAGCTGAGGTCTTCGTCGAGTTCGTTGAGCAGTTCCCGCCCTTGCTCATCGAGGTCTACTTTGACCAAGCGGCTTTCGTAGTAAATGGGGACGGTGGCGTTATCTTTGACGGCTTGGGCGATGTCGTAGATGTCGATGTAGTCGCCAAAGATTTCAGGGGTGTTTTTGTCGGTCTGTTCAATGGGAGTGCCGGTGAAGCCGACGAAGGTGGCGTTGGGCAAGGCATCGCGGATGTATTTGGCGAAGCCGTAGCGGGTCTGTTTGCCGACGATGTTGCCTTCCTCGTCTTTGATGTTGACCTGTTTGGCTTTGAATCCGTATTGGCTGCGGTGGGCTTCATCGGCTAGAACGACGATGTTGGTGCGATCGCTAATCTTGGGATAAATCGTCTCGTTGTCTTGGGGAGAGAATTTTTGTACAGTGGTAAAGATGATGCCACCAGAATTGACGTTGAGCAGTTCTTGCACGGCATCGCGATCGCTGGCTTGTTGAGGAGATTGACGCAACAGTTGTCGGCATCCGGCGAAGGTGTCGAAGAGTTGCTCGTCCAGGTCGTTGCGATCCGTGAGGATAACAATGGTGGGGTTATTCAGCGTCAGGACGAGTTTGCCACTGAGGAAGACCATCGAAAGGGATTTGCCACTGCCTTGGGTATGCCACAGGACACCTCCGCGATGGTTGGTTCTAGTGGCGACGATGACGCTCTCAACGGCTTTGTTGACGGCGTAATACTGGTGGTAGGCAGCCAGCTTTTTAATGGTTTGCAGGGTAACGACTTCGGTCTTGGGGTCTACAATCTTGATTTTTTCAAAGACGGTGAAGTGGCGGATCTGGTCGAGCAGGGTGTCTTTGTTGAGCATCCCCTGAGTCAGAATTTCTAGTTCATTGGTGTTGGGGTTGTTGTCAATGTCGCCGTTGGGGAGTTTACGTTTCCATTGGCTAAAACGGCTATAGGAAGCAGAGAGAGAGCCGGCACGGGCGGAGGTGCCATCAGAAATTACTAGCAGCGCATTGTAGGTGAAGAGGCTGGGGATTTCGCGCTTGTAAGTCTGTAATTGGTTAAAGGCGGCTTGCAGGTTGGCTTTGGCATCGGCGGCGTTCTTGAGTTCAATCACCACTAGGGGCAGCCCGTTGATAAAAAGAATAATGTCGGGGCGGCGATCGTGGTTGTCTTCGATGACGGTGAACTGATTCACGGCAAGAAATTCGTTATTTTCGGGGTTGTCCCAGTCAATCAGCCAAAGCTGTTTCCCTTTGGTTTCGCCGTCGCGCTGATATTCAACGTTGATACCCTCAGTGAGGTAGCCGTGGAAGGTTTCGTTGTTGTCGATCAGGTCGAAACTGGCGAGGTTTTGCAGTTCCCGTTGGGCTTCGTGGCGAGTTTCGGGAGGAATGTGGGGATTGATCCGCGCTAGGGCTTGAGTTAGACGGTCTTTGAGTAGGACATCACTGAAGCTCTGGCGTTCGGGTGTGGCTCCTTCGGGTTCAAGGATTTTGCCGTGTTTGTAGTCGTAGCCGAGGGCATCAAGCAGTTCGAGGCTGTATTCTTCGATCTGGTCTTCGGTGGTGTAGTTCATCAACTGTAAGAGATGGTGAGTATTGAACTATCTTGAACAACATTTTTTCCCAGGAAGTCGGTAATTAAGCCAAAAATTACTTTTTCATCTGTCAAATCAAACAAGCTAATGCCACCAGATGCCAAACTATTAAAGATTGATTGATAGTACAAAAGCTCATCGTGTAGTGATGCGTCTATATCTCGACCTCGAAGTAACATCATATCAACAATATCACCTCTTGACAAACCTTCTGAAAACTGGACATCACTACTAAACAAAGAATTGCTTTGTACTTCAAATGATGTGAGGTTAAGTAAGTTTGCTCTGACTTGGTAAAAGTCATTACCTAAGTCGAAATAAACAACAGGGTAAAGAGTGAAGTAGGGCTTCCGCTTAAAGTAATCAGTAACATAACGACCATAGGGGGAAGAACTTACTTTTAGTTGGATTCCGGCATTTTTGCGTTTTCCGCTAGTTATATTCTTAGGAACCAAGAGTTCTCTTGCTTTTGTTGCGCTATCAATCCAGCATATATCCCTGTCACTCTGCCTGCTGTACCATGACGGATTTTGAGTATTTGTTTTTGCTAAGCCTGTCCCTACTGCATGATAATTATCCGGATTTTGCTGAAAAGGATACCAAAAAATTTTCTTTATTAAATTACTAAACTGATTTTTATCTTCTCTAAGAAGCCGGGCTATATTAGCCCACTTCGCATTTTTACTGGAATCACTGTTACATTCTCTTACTACAATCCCTTCTGCTGTGTATCCCAACATTTTTGCGACCATTCTTGCTCTTCCGTTTTGTCTGTCACCTTCTATAAAGGGTGTATAACTATACATAGTGGTTGTAGAGTCAAAATATATAACACCAACATCTTCTAGCAACTCGATCAGGCGGTTTGTTCGACTATAGTACGGAGTATTATCAATTAGATGCTTGCCATCATCAGCAACCAATGATTTGAGGTTATTTTCTGGGAGAATTAAGACAGAATTCAACATAATAGCTTCTGGAATGTAAAAGACAGTGCGAAAAGTTGAGGTACTTTATTGAGTGATGCGTAGTTGGCCGCTCATCAGTTGGGGTAGAAGCACATCGCGGGTTTTGGTTAAGGTTTGAATTTGCAAACTATTTTTAATGAGCTTTTCCAAAATAGGACTCATGGTAGAGTTCATAATCCGCAATTGGCTGTCGTCAGGAACGTAACATAAAGCTTCAGATAAATGTTTTCTCTGAATATGCCCCATTGTGGTTGCTTTACCTTTTGCTATCGCCCGAAAGTGGTTAAGATGCTCTAAATTCCACAAATAGTAGAACCACTTCGGATATTTTTTCGAGGAAACTTTGAACAAATGTTGATTCAATGCACCTTTTCCAAAACACCAAATAATTATCTCTAGTGATCCGGACCATGAAAAAATAACATCACCGTTATCAATAACATATTGGCTTGGAATTTCAAGACTTGCCTTTTCTGTATTTGCAGTGATGCCAGCTTTCATCTCTCGAATCTTAATTACAGGCAAAAAATTATCACTCTTCGCTGGATAATTTTGTAGTGCTAAACCATTTAGAAAATTGGCAATTTCATCTAGGGGATCAATAAACCAACCTATGGGGATTTCGCCTAACTCCGATCGCACCATTTCTCCACCAGATGACTTGTAGGGCTTCCCATCTTTATTGGGAAACTCAAAATCGACTAACCACTGTTTGAACAAGGTTTGCACGATTATTTTTAGCGTCTCGTTCTGTCTTCTGAGGTTTTCAATCTTGTGATCGAGGCACAATAATACTGTTGAAATCCTTCTTTGTTCTTCAATATCTGGAACGGAAATTTTAAACTCACGTTGATTAGTGAGGCTTATATAAGGAGCCATATCAGTTTCCCTACAGCGAGCGTTGACTTGCTGCTGAAAATGATGGGAGTGGATGTAGTAGTAAAGAAACCAACGATCTAAAAAATCCGAATCTAAAGAGCGCCAAAATGTCACTTGAGGGGAGCAGACAAAATCTTGGCAATCCATCGGAGCTATTGCAATTTTTCCAATGGTTCCTTTGGAGGAAAATAAAATATCTCCGGGTTCTCCAATACCTTTTCGTATTCTATTTAAAGCTACTTGATTTATTTTTTCGGCAGTCTTAAACAAGATTCTATTGTTATCAATATCCGCAGAACGAATGAAAGGTGTTCCTTGGTCTCCAAATTCATTTGAGCGAGGTCGATATTCACCATGATTTCCGTCTTCCACCTTAAGAACGTTGGCATTTTCAAGGTCTGAAACTTTGTAAGTTTCCCACTCACTCATATCCAAACCCCACCTTTGCCAACTGGGTCTTAATCTCGTTGTCTAGCGCTGCGGCTTCTTGCATCTGTGCTGCCAGTTCTGCTGTCAATGCTGACATCGTTTCCTCAAAAGAAATCTCAGATTCCACCTCATCAGGAATCCCCACATACCGTCCCGGCGTTAAGACAAAATTGTGCTTCTCAATCTCCGCCAACGTTCCCGACTTGCAAAACCCTTTGATGTCCTGGTAGTTGCTGCCGTTTCGCTTCCATTCGTGATATGTTCCCGTAATCTTCTGAATGTCGTTATCATCCAACGCTCGATTGCGCCGACTGAGCATATAGCCCAACTCCGACGCATCAATAAATAATACCTCCCCCTTGCGATCGCGGTTTTTGTTGCCGTTTTTAGATCTACTTAAAAACCACAGACACGCCGGAATGCCGGTGTTGTAAAACAACTGCGTTGGCATCATCACAATGCAGTCCACCAAATTCGCCTTCACTAATTCCTTGCGAATCTCTCCCTCACCGCTTGTATTCGACGACAGCGACCCATTTGACAACACAAACCCCGCTGCCCCGGTCGGAGCCAGATGATAGAGGAAATGCTGCACCCAGGCAAAGTTGGCACTGCCCACGGGGGGCGTTCCATACTGCCAGCGCCCATCATTACGAAGGGGATGCCCCCCGTCATTTTTCTCGTCTATCCGGCCAACCCAGTCGCTATCGTTAAACGGTGGATTCGCGATCACAAAATCTGCTTTCAAATCTGGGTGAGCATCCTTAAGAAACGACCCCTCTGTATTCCACCGAATATTCGAGCCATCAATTCCCCGAATTGCCAGGTTCATCCGACACAGCTTATAGGTTGTCTCGTTGCTTTCCTGCCCATAGATGGAAATATCATCCAGCCGCCCCTGGTGCGCCTTCACAAATTTCTCACTCTGGACAAACATTCCCCCTGACCCACAGCAAGGATCAAACACTCGCCCCTTATAGGGTTCGAGCATCTCTACCAACACCCGCACCACACTTTCTGGCGTGTAGAATTGTCCTCCCTTCTTGCCTTCTGCCAAGGCAAACTCCCCCAAGAAATACTCATACACCTGCCCTAGTAAATCTGCCTGTCGAGTAGGGGCTACCCTTGGCTCCATATCCAAAATTAACTGCCCGTCAGATTCTGCCTTTACCTTCGCCAAGTTGACGCTGCCGATATTGTCGATCAGCCCCCCCAAAGCGATCGGGTCAAGCTTCTGCTGACCATAGACCTTCGGCAAAATCCCCTTGAGGAGTTTGGGGTTTTCCCGCTCGATCGCCTCCATCGCTTCATCTACTATCTGCCCAATCGTCGGCTGCTTCGCCTGTGCTTGCAATGCTGACCACCGCGCCTCAGCAGGTACGAAAAACACATTCTCCGCTTTGTACTCGTCCGAGTCTTCCGGGTCAGCCCCCGCGTATTCCCCCTCACCAGCAATCAACTTCTCATGCAACTGCTCAAAGGAATCAGAGATGTACTTAAGGAAGACTAATCCCAAGACGATGTGCTTATACTCTGCCGCATCAATGTTCTTTCGTAGCTTGTCCGCCGCCTTCCATAGCTTCTGCTCTAGGCTTTCCTTATTCTGGGCGTTGGTTGTCTTGTCTTTGGGCATAGCAGTCTTCAATAGTCCAAAGTCTATTTTACTTGACGGAGTAACAACCCCGTCAGAGTAAATAGCTTTACGAAAGTTCTAGCAAGGAATATGTGCAATGTCAGAGTCATATTTCCCCATCTAGGCACTACAATCCCCACAATTCCATCAGAATACAGAATTTTCTGATTTTTATTTGACTCTCTAGCTTTTAGAAGTGAGATGTCATTTTCAGGCAACGGTGCATCAAACATCTTGGCAACAAAATCAGCCCCAACAATCTAGCTTCGCGACAGCCTAGAGAGTCTGCGCTCAGGACTACATCATAATAGAGTCCATCCTAACCCAGGGCTTAAAATTTTGCTTAGCTCTGAGAGTTCTGCCTCAATTTCTTTACATCGGCACGTTCTGTCTCAAGTTGCGATCGAACTTCCACCAATTCTTGTTCAAGTGATTCTTTTTCACTTGCAGAGTTACCTAACTGTGTATGTAAACACTGATTTTCAGCCTGTACTGCCTCCATAGACGGAGAAATCTCGCTATCTGATTGGTGCGTCGGGTTCGCCCCGTCAGTTTCTAGATCAGCTTTTACTGTTTCTACAAGCGGGGTATCACCTTCTGCTAACGCTTCTAGGTAATCATTCCCACTCATCCCTGCTTCGTCAGCGACAGCCGCTAACCATTGCCCCGCAGCATCAGTCAAGTTGCCTGAACGAACATTGTTAGCCATTGTCATTTTTATAAATGGTGCTCAACCTTCTAACCATTCCATGAACAGATGAATTGTCACAAGTGCCAATAGGCAGGGAAACAACATTTTTCCATCTACGACTCGAAACTGCTACCTACGGCAAGGTCAGGATATAATAAATAACTTGTTGCGCTAGCAGGTTTTTTGTGCTGATAACTGGTTGGTAGAGGAAAGAAAGCAACAGCGAAGGTTTGTAAAATGGATGAAGTCGTCAAGAAAGTAGCTGCTTTGGGTTTACCAGGTATCATCTTGGTAGTGACGATGGCTGCGACAGGTTTTACAGGAGCGGCTGCAATCACAGCAGCTCTAGCATTTCTAGGTGGCCCGGCAGGAATGCTCGGAGGCATTGCCGTACTAGGTTTGACGGGATTGATTGCAGATGCCTTAACAAAAGTAGGGTTAGAGGACTTGCTAACAGCAATTTATTGCCAAAGGCGCTTATCGGAGCCACACGGGAAACTTTTAGATGAGATTGAGCAATTATCCCTGTTTGATGGCGATATCAAAGAAAGGCTCAAGCAAACTGTGACAGATGGATGTGGTTGTTCAGCAGCCAGCGCTGCAAACATTTCAGATGTTACCCTTGAGGCTCGCGCCATTTTAGAAGCTGTCCCAGGAATGACACCAGCACACCACAGGGATTTTAACAGTTCCAATCCGATTATCAGACTTAGGGATGGAACAGCGGTTAGGGCTTGGAAAAACCCCCTCGGCGTTGACCACATTTTTTTAGCCGATCCCGATGGCAAAATGATTTACGGTGGCTTCGTAGGCTGGATTCACAGCGAGGGGTTGAATCAAGCTATTTCGCAGATGAGAAGCAACTTGACTTGACATATTACCCGGACTAAGGATGGCGATCGCCTTTGGCTGTCAGGAAACTGAAGAAAAATCAGAATAAGTCAAGAAAATCAACTTAAACCAAGAAAATCAGAATAACTCAAGAAAAGGCAAAATAAGTCAAGAAAAATCAACCTAAACCAAATTAAAGCGCCTATCGTCCCGTGTCGATCGCCCCGATGCTTGCGTATCTGGCACGGCTGGTACGGCTCCAAAAATGCACTCTAGATGGGGCTAGACGGGGTTTTGGGGTGATTGGATGGTGAGGACTGGCACGGTCGGAGCGGTCGGAGCGATCACAGGGTGTGGCTAGCTTTTTTCTTTAAAGTGTTGAGATGTAAATAGTTGATGTTTCTAAAAAGCTGGTGAATGCAGAAACCCGCCCCAGTCACAGTGCAGCGGGTTTAAAGGTTTTAAAGGGTTTATATCAATTGCGCGATTGTTGGATATAGCGAGAAACATTACCAATTGCTTCAACGGCGTACTTGTTTCCTAAATTAAACGCTAAGGCTCGTTTGAAATTGACTAACGCAGTTTGGTAGTCTTTCTGTTTCATTCCTGCGTATCCCAAATTCATACAGGTTTTAAAATCTGGACAATTACCGGGTATCGCCATCACGTAAGGCTCGACAACGTTAATCTGGGTAAATGCTTTGATATCCCCTGGTTTGAGGAGTAAAGCTTGCTGGAAATACCTGAGCGCCTGAGCTGCATCCGAATTAAGCTGCGCTTCTCCCCGATTCATGCAGTCAGTGAACGTCAGGCAAACGCTTTCCGAACCTCCGCCACTGGGCGAACCTGACCCGGAACCCGACCCGGAACCCGACCCGGAACCTGACCCGGAACCTGAACCATTGTGGCAATGGTAGTCTCCGGTTTTGCGATTGGTATGACATCCGCTGGCATCAGTGCGACCTGGATGTCCCCAGCTACTCTCCGCGATCGAGACAGCCGATAAAGCTAAAAAAGCAGCAGCCAAGGCTTTGGATACCTTGCAATTAATTTTCATGGGGTTTCATTCTGGTTTGGGATTGCAGTCAGTCAAACAAGCCGTAGATGCAGCAAGCAGAATCAAGAGCGAGTTGCGATCGCGTTTCGATCACCCCATAGCGTCTCGCATAAAAATCCACCTCTATCTCTACCTTAATTCCCTTTTTGCTTTGATACGTCTGTACAAACACGCAGTTATAGAGATTTGACGTTCTGAAGCAGGAAATTGGTATATCCTGATGAAGCTGTAGCAGTGTTAAGCCTTTGGTCAATATGTACCTATCCTCATGAAGCTCTAGCGGTTTTAAGCCCTGGGTCAGCATATACCAAGAAACTCCCGCTTAGTATCATCTCAAAATTTCATCAATTTCCGAAAGCTTTTGTTGTAAAACTTGGCGCAACTCCGTAAGTTGTTCAGCGCTAGTCGAAACCATCACTACTTTCGATAACTTCTTAACCCCTCGCACCAATGTTGTGACTTCTTTCGAGTCAGAAGTGACTGATTTTAGGTATTTAGCCTTGATCTGTCCCACCAACTCGCGAGTCTTCGCTACCGTCAAATCTTGTTCAATCACTTGGCTAGTCGCTTCAATCCTCTCCTTCGTAGCCTGACGCTCAGAAGTCTTTAAAGTCTTAGCAGATAAAACCGTCAAAGCTAAAGCGTGCGCTCCTTTCAGCCCTAGCTGTCGAATTGCTGCCTTCAAATCCTTTGGCAGGGACAACATAGGAATTAAGTTAGCCTTCACCGAAGCGGGATTTAAAGCTAAATCCAACAAAGCTAACAGCAACTTTTCCTCCGTTTCGCTCACTCCCAAAGATTGCACTCCTTGCTGCTGTTCCTCTGTGGCAGCCGTCACGAGGGCAGTCAGTTGATGAGCCTGGGACGAACGTTCCAAACGCCGCAACACCGTTGAGAGTACAGTAGAAATCTCTTCAGCCTCACGGCCGGTAGTGGTAGCTATTTCCTGAATAATCGCCTCAGCCTTATCTAAGGGATTGAGGTCTTCGTGATGGATAAACGTCAACAGCGCTTTGCGATGTAAATCTTGAGGCATGGGGGCAGTGACAGCCCGCATTGTTTTCCAACCCAACTGTTTAGCCGCTTCCCAACGCCGCTGTCCGTCCCACAACAAGTATCTTTCACCTTGAGGAATGACAATCAGTGGAGTAATCTGCCCGTCGTGAGCCAAACTCCGAGCCAAAGTTTGAATGCTTTCCGGTGTAATTGTCTGGCGAGGTTGGTAGTGATTGGGGTCAATTAAATCTACAGCTACTTCTAATTCACCCGACTGCGCTTTCAGTTGCTCTCGCAAAGCTGCCATTTGTTGCTCTAGCTCTGGAGATGGTGTAGCTCGCAGCCTCTCTACTTCAGCTTGTAATTGGGCAATCCGTTCGGCTTGGTCAGTCGCTTGATAAGCACCCGCAAAGCGTTCGTTTATTTTAGGCAGTTTACCCATTAAAGTTTTCCTTTTTTAACTAACGTAACGAGGTCGTCAGCGATCGATTTGAAGTCCTTGCAAGCGGGATGGGCTGGGCGGTATTTTTGTAAAGGCAAGCCGTTGGCGCTTGCATTCTTGAATTCTGAGGAATCTCGAATCTGCGGGTATAGTTTTACTCGCAGTTGTTCGGCGACTTCAGGTAACTGCTGGAGGTACTGGCGGTGAATGGCGCGACTGTTGTCATATAAGCTGGGAACTAAGCCTAAGACGGGAGGGCGTGGTTCTAGCTTTAAGTCGTCAGCAATTCCAATCAACCACTGCGTCAAGTCAGCTACGCCGGAAACAGATTTCATCTCTAACTGAAGGGGAATTAATATGCCGGTGGCAGCCGCCACTGCATTTTCGCAAAGCATTCCTATGGTGGCAGGGCAGTCGAGGATGACCACATCGTGGCGTAGGGGATGGCTCTTTAAGCGATCGGCCAGCACGTACTCACCGCGTCTCCGAATGACCAAATCGCTTGCCACTTGTGCGGTAGCGGGATGACCTTGACAGATTTCGATATCGGGATGGTTCCAAGCCGAAACCAAGGGCCAATTTCCGTCGAAGTCTTTGTCAAATACTCGGACAACTGTGTTTTCAACTTCTGCGCTCGGTAAACCACAGAATACATCTAAAGCTCGTTGAGGATCGAGGTCGATTAAAGCTACTTTGAGTCCTCGCTTGCATATCTCGTAAGCGAGATGTACTGCTAACGTTGTTTTCCCAACACCGCCTGCATTGGCTAAAATCCCAATAATAATTTTGTGCTTTGCCATAACTTCACTCTGAAAAGTCGTATTTTAAGATACGACAGAAAGTTTGTCTCGTCGTATTTTAAGATACGACAGAACATTTGCTTCGTCTTTTAAGATACGACTAGCGGTGCTGTATTCTTTTTGTTAAGTGGCAGGCTGCTGATAAGCTTGGCATGGAAGATGTAAGAGGAGCGGTTGAGAGTGAAGAATTTGTGGCAACGGGGGGCGATCGCTCTGATTTTGTTAGGAATTGTTAGCGGCTGCAACTTGACTGAGCCATCGCCACCGTCTCGGCTTCCTCAAATTGGTCGTGAAAAACCAAGGGTGCAGCAACCAAAACCAAGCACCAGAGAACCCATCAGCTCAGCCATCAATAACCGCAACTTACTCCTGGGAAATCCCAGCAATGCCGTTTCTAGTGTTGCCAGCATCGACAACTATTTACTGGTAAAACCTCAGTACGTGATGAGCTACAACAGTAAAACTAAGACCGCCAACTGGGTTTCGTGGCAACTGAATCGCTCTTGGATTGGAGCAGCCGATCGCCAAGACAACTTCCGCCCCGATGATTCCCTGCCCGCTGATTGGTACAAAGTCCGACCCAACGATTACATGGGAACTGGCTATGACCGGGGACACATTGCACCCAGTGCCGATAGAACTCGCAACGAACCCGACAACAGCAGCACATTCCTGATGACCAATATGATGCCGCAAGTACCAGAAGTTAACAGAGGCGTGTGGGGTGACTTGGAAGAGTATTGCCGGGAATTGGTGGCACAGGGCAAGGAACTTTACATCGTAGCGGGGCCCGTGGGGAGGAAAGGCAGCATCGGCAGAAAGGAGAAAATTGCAGTGCCGACTAAGAATTGGAAAGTTATCGTGGTTCTCGGCCAACAAGGGTTGGGGATGCAAGGAATTACAACCGACACGAGGACGATCGCTGTAATGATGCCCAACGATGCCAGCGTCAAAGGCAGGGGATGGAGAAGCTTTCGAGTTTCCGTAGCGAGAGTTGAAAAGGAAACGGGGCTGAATTTCTTGTCTAATGTCCCGCCACAGATTCAGCAGGTGATTGAAAGCAAAGTGGACAGTCAGTAAAAAAGGAATAGAACTTACTTTTTTGCTTGAGACTTTTAACCAACTGCATTAACATTTGCCATTAGGAATCCGTAAGAAAAGATGAAGAGAATAAACTTGATTAGCCAGTTAATCCTGAAATTATATTTTCTGTCAAGGTAAGACCAGAGGGGAGGAAAAACAATTAGGAACATAAAAAAGGAAGCTATAATACCCATCTGGAATGGCTTGCCCTCTGTGTAAGAGAGGAATAATAAAATTCCTAGCATAACTAAACAGTAAAGAGAAGCAAGCCAACTAATTACTTTGCCAAGCGCGCTCATATTACAACCTCTGTTCCTGACTCTAATTATGGTTACTATGTAACTAAATGATTAACAAACAATCATAGTTCACCCTGTCTGTTGCAATCAAGTCTCCACCAGTTTCGTAGACAGCCCCGCCACTCCGCCACCGTCCGTCACTCCAATGATGTACGCATCAATCTCAATGCTGCCAACTCGGTAAACCTGCAACTGCGATAGGTTCTGCTTCAAGACGCTCACTAAGTTCTGAAAGCACTTCACTATTTCCCGTTCTTCTTCATCGTGCCAATCTTCTTCTTGGGTGGCGGCATCAAAGAACTCGTCCACACTTATTATTTCTACGGCAGCATCGGGTAGATGATTCGTCAGTTGCAAGAGTTTCGGCGGGGTTAGCTCTCCCTGTGTCGGCCAATGAATGACCTCAAAGGGAGCATCAGTTTCGCTTCCGAAGAGTAAGCCCTCAGAAGCTTGTTGGAGTTGGGTGGCGATCGAGTCGGTCATGATTGCGGTGGTTCCTCAGCTTTACTGTGATTGTACAGTTGGCGTTGCTACAGCGGGCTTCGAGGCGATCGCTCTGGGAACTCTGAAACTCCTAAAACTGCCTGTGGTGATGACGCTGGGTGAGTTTTGGTGTTTAGTTACGTCACGGCAACCTTGGCAACTTTCTTCGTCGGTCACGATATCGATCGTCTCACTCTCCTCCAACTTCCACCTGCAACTCATACACCCTCAAACTTGGATGTTCGCCAATCAGCCGCCAGCCATATCCTTCAACCGTTGGGGTAGGTCGCGCTCCCTGGCGGTACAGGAATATCGGCTCGTTTCTCATCAATGCCGTAAATATCTCCCGCTCTCTGTCTTTGCCATCATCCCAGATGAGGTGAGCTTTGCCGAAGTAGCCCGCACCCATCAAACTAGCAAAGAGCCATTCCATAAGAGCTTGCTGCTCGTCTTGGTTAAGCGTGGATTCACCGTAAGTGTCGATTATGGGTATTTTGGATTTGGGCTTGAGTGATGCGATGAGGGCGGTGGCGAGGTTGATGTATTTTTTCATTGGTAGGTGGAGATGCGTCTAGTTCTAGTTAGTTGGGATGAAAGATATTCTTCGGTCGATCGCACGTTCGGAACTCGCCCACTTAAAGAGCTGTTTTAAGGCTTATCAACCAAACGACTGAATTAACAGCCAACAAAAAGGTATAAAAAATATAGATTGATGGAGCACCCATAGCTCTCCCTAAAGAAGGCATTTTAAATATTTTCAAAGAACCGAGCGGGTGAACTAAACCTTTGGGTATAGAACCAGTATTAAAACTTTCATCTAAAGCCCTTTCATCATTCAAGAACTCAGTAACTTCAGCGGCTCTTTGCATATAATAAAATTGTACTCTCCAATATGTAGCTTCTAAAAACCAAAAACCAAAAATTATAACGTATCCCAGCGGAGTTAACGCATTTATTTTGCTGGCAAACACCCAACCAATTAACGCTACCCAAATGGTAATGGCTGCCGTTTTTACCTGCTGCAAAATCGTACTGAAATTAGCTATTTTTTTCTCTAGTTCCTCTGCTCCTTTTTGCAGCATGGCTAGCTGAAATTCAAATCGATCCATATTTGATTCGGGGATGGCTGATTGTTCCTCTATCGTTTCTAACTTTAAAATACCAAATTGCAGCAGTTTTACTTCCCGAACGGTTGCCCCCACCACTGCCAGCATTCTTTGTTGAAAGGCGATCGCCATTTGTAGATAAGCTCGGACTCTAACTGTAGCCGCTGTTTCCGATTGCTCGGCGCTCCGTACCAAAATGCTATGGCTACACTCACACCCAGAGAATAACGCCGATGCAATTCGATGTAGTTGGCAATGTAGCTGTGACAATCGTGGCTCACCCATCGTTGCTTGGGAGTACGGTCTGTTTCTCCTATATACAGCACCAAGGGGAGTTCGTTGTCGATAACGAAGTAGAGGCAAGTACGATCACCCCAATCCGGTTTTTCGCAGAAGGAAAGATTGTGTAATTCCAGGGTAAACGGGTCGATGCTGTTAGAGTCACAGGGATTGGGTGCGAGCTCGAATAGACTTCCCTGTCGCGGTTGGTCAGTGCCTTCAGATTGTTGGTGTTCAAAAATGCGCTGTTTCCAGCTTTTTAGCGCATCAGAACTCATCGTTAATTGAGGAGATTTCGGGGTTCTGGCTTTGGATTTAAATTCAGGGAAAAGTTCGAGTGGCTCCACGGATTTAAAGATTGTTGAACGATCGCTGCTGTCAAGTTTAGCTCAATGGAATTATACCAAACATCACGCTCCCGGTAGTAATGTCTCCAAATATGGAACTGCTACTGTCACAACTATACCAAACTGATGACCGTGATTCTTTAAAAAACTAGAGAATTCATGAATGGAAATTAGGAGAATTTGGAGATTCTGTTACAGATTCCTTAGTTTTTTGATGTAAATGAAGGTTTATTTAGCCAAGTTTCGGAAACCGTTGCCTTCACGTTGCCTATCTATTCGATCGATTCTTAGCTCTTCATAACAAATGGAACCAAATCACAGCAATTTATAAAGAAATGCTACCCCGTCAGCATTTGCACTTCTTAGGGGCTGATAACAATCCAGGGGAAAGGAAAATCATCATGCTTCGCTTTGGGGTGATGATGTTTTTGCTCTTTAACTATGAGAATCTATCATCATCATTCTTTATCAATCCAAAAAAGAGTTGAACCGGACATAAAATCCCAACAGATATCTCTGTTCATTTCGGGACGTTCGACATTTTCCAGACTGTCCGAAAGTAGGCACGATCTGAAAGCTCAATCGGAAAACTCATGAATCTAGAGAAATTAGTAAAGTTTCTGAAATATGAAACTGACCTCAACAGATTCTTTGATTCCACTGCTGGATACTATTTTCAGAACCAAGTGCTTCCATCACCAACCGAAGCTCAAAGGATAAAAATAGCCCTAGCAATAAGCGACCAGATAGAAGGGAAGCGCCCCCAAAGTACCGAGGCAACCTATCTAGCAGCATATAAAATTGCAGAATCTGTTTAACTACTGACCACTGACCTCTCATTCTACTGGGAGGTCAGAACTCATACTAACCCTAAAACACATGGCAAGAGATTTAAGTGCTTACAATGTACCAGCAAACTGCTGCTATTCCTGTCCATTTGGTGGGAGAAAACCGATCGACCTCCCCCCCAAACGACTTACATACTATTACGATCAACTCCTCAATAGCGGCTCCCAGCACTTATGCCATAGCGCAGAAAAAACTATTTGCCGAGGCGGACGAACTATCCAACTCCGGTGGTTTTGTTTGATCGGTATCATTGAAGAACCCACCGATGAAGCTTTCAATCAAGCTGTTGCAGAAATTGAATTGAAGAGAAACAAAAACGATGGAAACACTAGAAACGATGGAAAAACAGAAAACATCTCAGAAACACATTGATTTGTTTCTGAAACCCAAAGATTGTTTCTTCTTGTACAATCCCTCTAATTGGTGCCCTGGGTGGGCGCTCGGTCAAATTGAGCTTCCTATCCCTACTAGCTATTCCCGTTGCTTGACTTTGGTTCGTGATGCTGAAGGTGGCTGTCATTGGGTTTCTGCTAAAAATGTTGCCATTCGTGGGGAAAATCATTGTCAAACTCACCTTTTCGATACTTACGCAGCAAATGCTTTCGATTGGGAGAAAATCAACAGTTTTAAGCCAATTGTTTGGTAACTCTATGGAAACCTTAAAAATCACTCAAGAACACATTACTTGGTTTTCTGAACCAAAAGACTGTTTCTTTCACTATGGAAATGTTTGGTGTCCAGGTTGGGCGATCGGTCAAATTGAACTTCCGATCGTTCCCTGTTACTCCCGTTCCTTTACCTTAGTTCGAGATTGTAGTGGCGAAAGTCATTGGTTTCTAGCCAACAAGGTTTTGTTTCGCGGTGACAGTCATTTATTCGACAGTTACATCGGAAATACTTTCGATTGGGCAAGAATCCACACTTTCAAGTCTCTTGTTTCTTAATTTCTTACCTGACAGCAGCGGTTTACCAGTTCGCTACTGGTTTTTTTATGCTCAATTCCCCCGTTCCCAACACTAATGCTGATGCTCCTTCTTTGATTCAGCACAGATTTGTTATCTGTTACGCCTATTATTCAATCGCTACTGCCACAGAACATGGTAGTATTCTGTTCTTGGCTAACTATGAAAATCCTGAATGGATTAGTGATTTTGAAGAAGCCTATTTCTTTGAGTCTAAAGAAAAAGCAGAACAAGTAGTTGCGACTCTACAGCAAAACTTCAAAGCTAATAATTTCACCAAAGATTCTGTCTCTATTATTGTAGTTAATTGGTCAGCATCCGATTAACACTTTTGGCTTTTATCTCTATAACAAACGGGGATAAAAGTCAAGTTTTTAGTCTATAAACTCAAAAATAGAAAAGGGATATAAGCTAAAAATAATTTATTAGTTAGTAAGTGACATGGTGTTAACAGCAGGACTAGCCACAAAACTACTGCGCCAAACGATCGCCGATTACAATTTCTGGCCTCAATCTGAAGGCGACTCATTGCTCTCGATTAAAAGGGCAAAACAGCCATTTGATGACGCAGCTATCCTTTCCAGAGATGCTTCAATGCGGAGAGCTGCAATCAAGGCGCTGAATCCCGAAGCCCCTACTTACAAACCTCCGGCAAATCGGGCAATTTCTTATCAAACCCTTGATGAACTCTTCCAGCCTTTGATTAGAAATGCGCTGACCGAGTTAGCGACAGTTACCCAGAATCAAGGTTTGACGATGGACGGAACTGTTCCGGCAGAGGCGGTTTTTGGCATTTTAATGCCGATCGAAGCTATCGAATACCTAACTGAACTTTACCAAGTTTTCAGCCAGTTACAGAATCCCAAAGTTATCCGGGTTTCTGATGATGCTAGTCCCACTCCCGACGCTTACACAAGTCTCATGATTGTGGGAGAGTCGATGGAACTTGAGTTGATTATTGCTCAGACTCTTTTGATTCAGACCTGATTCCCCACCAGACGCGGGATTGTTACGCGCGAAACCCCAAATTTTCTCTCTCAAAGCTAGTCCCAGGCTCGCTTCAGTAATCTCTTTCTTGGTACGCCGATGCCAAGAAAGGGATTGTTTGTCTATCAAATTTTAGGCGGTTTAGCTAATGCCAATTAGAATCACATCTCCCACTCAACCCAGCATTCAAGTCGGAGGATTGCCCTATTCTCTCCCCGTTACAGCAGTCACTGACACTAACACCAATACCGATGTTCGTTTCAAATTGAATGGTGTAGTTGTTGGGACAGATACCACAGCCACAAATGTAGGAACTACTGCTGCACCTATCTATCAATTTGGAATGTCGATTCCAATTAATACCGCAGGTGTTCACCTAATTGAAGTCGAGGATATTTCTGGAACAGCTCCAGTTACAGTTCGATCGACCGCTCAAATCAATTTTGAAGTCAAGGTCAATGCTCCAACAATTGCCTTACGCGCTCCTGTTCTTTACTCAGGACAAACTGTAGTAGTTGCTGATGTAGCATATCCGCCAACTAACTCTTTTGTCCGTTTCACTCTCAATGGCACAATTATCAAAGAATCTCCTTGGATTCCATTCGAGACAGCCATCACACAAAATGGAACTCTACGCGCTGATTTGATGGTTGGCACGAGTGTTGTTGCTACCGCTTCTCGGGATGTTACTCTTATTCCTCCAGAGCCGGCAATCGTTGGGCCACAAGGTCCGATCGGCTTAACCGGCCCGGCTGGCCCGATCGGACCTCAAGGCGTTCCCGGCGAAAAAGGCGATCGCGGTGATGTTGGTCAGCCTGGAACGCCCGGAGCAACTGGTGCAATGGGAGCAACCGGAGCCACGGGCAATCCTGGCCCTCAAGGCATTCAGGGAATTCAGGGAAATCCCGGCGCGACTGGTGCGGATGGTATGCCCGGTGCAGCAGGTACACCCGGTGCTACCGGCCCGGCTGGCGCTACCGGCCCGCAGGGTATTAAAGGTGATCCAGGAAATCCCGGCACTCCCGGTGAACCCGGTACAGCAGGTGCGATCGGGCCGGCTGGTGAAACAGGAGCACCAGGTCAGAAAGGCGATCAAGGAATTGCCGGCACTGCTGGCGCGACTGGTGCGATCGGTCCGATCGGCCCGAAAGGTGATCAAGGAAATCCCGGTGTTGATGGCGTAGCAGGTTCTCCCGGTGTAGCCGGTGAAAAAGGCGAACCAGGCAGTCAAGGAATTCAAGGCATTCAAGGTTTGACGGGCCCGGCTGGTAGTCCAGGGCCTCAAGGAAATCCAGGCATTCAAGGTGAACCGGGCGAACGTGGTTTACCAGGAACCCCCGGCGCAACTGGTGCTGAAGGTTTACAGGGTCAGCCTGGGATTGCCGGCCCGCAAGGTGACAAAGGCGATATTGGCAATCCAGGCATCCCTGGCGTTCCCGGTGAGAAAGGCGATCGAGGCGATCAAGGTCTAGTTGGCGCTACTGGCTCTCAAGGAAATCCAGGCTTAACTGGCCCACAAGGCAGTCCCGGAATAAAAGGCGATCGTGGCGACCAAGGAATTCCCGGTGAAATTGGCGCAACGGGCCCGGCAGGCTTAACCGGCCCCCAAGGCGCTCCGGGTCCCAAAGGCGATCGAGGTGATCAAGGAATTCCCGGCACGGTCGGTGCGACTGGTGATCAAGGTTTAACCGGCCCGCAGGGTTCCAAAGGCGATCGCGGTGATCAAGGTTTAGTTGGTGAAGCTGGCGCAACGGGCCCGATCGGTTTAACTGGTGCTCAAGGTTCTAAAGGTGATCGAGGCGATCAAGGAATTCCCGGCGATCTCGGCCCTGTTGGTCCGATCGGTTTGACCGGCCCGCAAGGTTCTAAAGGTGATCGGGGTGATCAAGGAATTCCCGGCGATATTGGCGCTACAGGTTCGATCGGTTTGACGGGCCCGCAAGGTCAAAAAGGCGATCGAGGTGATCAAGGAATTGCTGGCGATGTCGGCGCAACTGGCGCTACTGGCCCGATCGGTTTAACCGGCCCCGCAGGTCAAAAAGGCGATCGCGGTGATCGAGGAATTGCTGGCGAAATGGGTTCGCAAGGTTTGCAGGGTAATCCCGGCACTCCCGGCGAACGTGGAGAGCAAGGAATTCAAGGTACACCGGGTGATATCGGGCCGACTGGTCAAATGGGGCCGGCTGGTGCAACAGGGCCACAAGGTACTCAAGGAATCCGAGGTGAACAAGGGCGACCCGGCTTAATTTGGCGTGGAAATTGGAGCCCAACAACCAACTACGCCATGTTTGATGCGGTTGCCTACAACGGCAGCAGCTACATTGCCAACGCGCCAAGCATAAATTCTGTACCGCCGTCGGCATTCTGGACTTTGGGAGCTAAACAAGGCGATCCAGGTCTTCAAGGACTCCCCGGAGCTAAAGGAGATACTGGAGCTCCAGGCGCAACTGGTTCAACTGGCGCTCAAGGAATTCAAGGCGCAACTGGTTCCGCTGGAGCACAAGGGCCTCAAGGTTTGAAAGGTGATACTGGTTCAGCAGGTGCAACCGGAGCCACTGGTGCAACTGGTGCGATCGGTGCAACTGGAGCGCAAGGAAATCCAGGTGTCGCTGGTGCAACTGGTGCGATCGGTCCTAAAGGTGATGTTGGCGCGACTGGTGCGACTGGTGTTCAGGGAATCAAAGGTGATACTGGCGCTCAAGGAATTCCCGGCGCTGCGGGTGCAACTGGTGCTAGAGGTGAAGCCGGAGCTACTGGTGCAACTGGCGCTGCGGGAGCCACTGGTGCTCAGGGTGTTGCGGGCCCGAAAGGTGATACTGGTGCAGCGGGCGCTCAAGGAATTCAAGGTGTTGCCGGCGCTGTTGGTGCAACTGGTGCAACTGGCGCGATCGGACCGAAAGGAGATACTGGTGCTATTGGTCCAGCCGGGCCAGCCGGAATTGTTTGGTCAGCGCCAATTTCGTTGCCTTTATCGTGGAACGTTTCAGGTAGCGTAACTTATCAAACCTGTGGGAAATTGGTTCGTCTTAACGTAGATGTGCTGATAAATTATGCCAACATTTCTGGCATGATTATCTGTTCTAATATGCCAGCGACTGTGTTTAATACATGGTTCCATTCCACAGCACTGATTTTCAAGCCTGACTTAACAATTGCTGCTACTGGTCAATGGGGATTGATGAGATTCCAACCAAATAACCGAGATTTGGCTCTTATGTTTGACAAAATCGTGAACGAACAAGTCCGATGCGTCAGCAATTTCATCATGGCAGTTAACTAAGAAAAACCATGACTTTTGTAGCAGAAGTACCAAATACTTACAATCCAGCTAAAGAATACATGGTTGGATTCTGGCTAAGCAGTCCTAAACTCAACGGAGTTCGCTGCATTTACACCCGGGACGGCATTTCACGCGGATTAAGAAGCCAGACTTTGACCACGCGATTTGTGGGATTCGATCGACTTGAGTTAGCTTGTCGCGCCATCTGTGACGCTAACAATTTGTCTTTCCTTGACGGTGAGCTGTTCATTCCTGGTAGAACTTTCGAGGAGCTTACGGTATTAATTCGCGATCGAGCCACATACAACCTTGATGAAAAATTTGCTGTTGAATTCCGAGTTTCTGCTGTTGGTGCGGCAACAAATCCCACCTTAACAGCCCAACAAAGGATGAATTTCATGCAACTAATCATTCCGGCACAGGGAATGATTAGTTTGATTCCTCAAAAACTAATTCGGAACACACCTCTAAGCGTTCTGGATGAAGCAACCACCGTTCTTAATTCTGGAGAAACTGAAGGAATCATCCTCAGAAATCTGGACTCAGTTTATTCTGGGGTGCGATCGGACAATCTTCTTAAAGTGAAGGGCATAACAAGCGGAATCTATATTGTAGTTGGGTTTACGCAAAATCCAATAGTGGGTTACGTGAGTTATATGTCCGTTGAAGGCATGGTGAATGGAGTTAATAAAGTTTCTCGTGTTTACGGCTTAAACGACGAAGAAGAACAGGATCTCTGGATGAACAGAGATTCTTATATCGGCAAACAAGTTCAAATAGTTTACATGGGTTTGACATCAACAGGCAATCTCCGAAGCCCTGCTTTGGGTCGATTTGTTTAATGAGGAGCAACAAAGATGTTACTACAATTAGCAAATACTTACAGTCCCACCAAAAACTATGGTGTTGCTGAATGGCTCAGTAGCCCCAAACTGGATGGAGTGCGCTGTTTGTATGAAAACCCGACCAGTGGATTGAGGAGTCGATCGGGCTTGACTCGATATTCAGGACTTACCGAAATTGAGCAAAGCTGTGAAAGCATCCGGTTAGCCAACAATTTGTCATTTTTGGATGGTGAGTTGTACATTCCCGGAGAGCCTTTCGATAGAATTTCTGGGATTGTCCGCTCGACGAAAACTACAGCAACTGTTGTCGAAGGGAAACAGAGGGTAGAATTTCGCATTTTTGCGATCGGCTTCACTCAATATCCGAATATCCCGGCAGCAGACGAATATAGCCAGGTTCAGCAAATCTTTCCGGCAATGGGGAAGGTTAGCTACGTTCCGCAGAGGTTGATTCAGAACAATCCTCTGGTCATTCAAGCGGAAGCCGACTCAATCAAAGCATCAGGACAATCGGCTGAGGGGATAATGCTGCGGAACCCGAACTCGGTATATTTCCAGGGTCGATCGATCGCACTTTTGAAGGTCAAGAATTTTGTGAAAGACCGCTTGCCAGTTACCGGGTTTACTAAAGGCTCAGGGAAATATTCTGCGTCGTTGGGCAATCTCTTAGTGGGCGGCTCTCTCAACGAGCGAATTGTCAATGCCAGAGTAGGGACTGGATTTACTGATGTTGAGCGATCGACTATCTGGGCTAACCAAGCTAATTATATGGGCAGAATAGTCGAAGTTATCCATCTTGGCATTACTGCTACTGGAGCTTTGAGACATCCTGTTTTCTCTGCTTTTGTTTAAAGTTCTAAGAAATTCTTACAAATTCTTAGGAAGTGTTAGGAACACGAAACATGAAAAAAACCTGAGAGAGGGTGCAGTCACTCAGGTTTTTTTTGTGCAGTTCGTTCGTCGCCGATTCAGTTTAGCTGAAGCTCTTCTTATTGGACAAGCCCTACAAGTTCAGGAATGCTCCCTGCTAGTTTCCAACCAGTGGCAGCAGAGTAGATTGGAGTATTTGCACCAACTCCCCACTTGGATAGATCCTGGCTCGGAACTTCGATAAAGCTACCGTCTGGGGCTTTGATTTGCCAGATAATTGGTGGTGCCGAAGGAGTAAGCAATTCCGCTGGAATTGGAGGAGGCAAAACAGGGGCTGTTGGAGCTGCTACCGGAGCTGCTGTCGAAGCTGCTGTCGAAGCTGGAGTCGTTGCGGGGCTTGCTACTGAAGCTGTTGGCGAACCTGTTTCAGTCGAAGTTTCCAAAGCACTTGAACCCGCATAAACTCTTTCCAGGAACTTCTTGTCAAACGTAATCTTCGGTCGGCGAGTAGGCTTGTAAATGGTGGGTTTGCCTGTTCTTGGGTTTCGTCCTTCCCGTTCTGGTTTTTCAATCAAAGAGAAAGTGCCAAACCCTTCGATTTTGATATCCTTTCCGCTTTCTAGAGAAGCTACGACACTGGAGATAACTTCTCCAAATGGGAGATTTTCAACAACTGAAGCCATAATTAAAATTTTGATTGAGATAGACGCTTGATTTGATTATGCCCTAGTTTTTATAAAAGCACAATAAATCACAAACATTTTTCTCATTTTTAGGCATGAAACTGGCAGGAAGTTGGTGGTATTTACGACAAATGGTAAATACCACTCATCATTAATTAGGTGGTAAACCAAAATCTTCAGGGCCATAAAGACCTGCTGGCATTTTGCCATTTAAGAAATCAATCTGTTCTTGACTCAGGGATTGATTAAATAAACGAACTGTTTTGGTAATAGTTCTACCCGCTTCATCCATATATTTGCCATCGGTGTAACAGCGCATTTCACGAGTTTCACCGATCGCAACTTTACTTCGATATTTTTCACCAACCCATCCAAGGGGAAAATAGCCGATATTTTTGGTACTGTCGGGATACCTCATATCGATCGCTAATTCCATTCGCGCGGCTTGCTGACCCACAGCAGGTTTCATCCGCTGAACAATGCGGATGAGTACATTTTGTCCAGTCCATTCACCTCGGCTCCAGACATTGGGTTCTTGTTTGTGGACGTTAAAGACACCGAAGTAGGGCAAAGTATCAGGATTCTCTTGCAATTCAGTCACGATTTCTTCCCGGAATAAGTTAAACACTAGCGATCCAGTGCTGAGCTCAGTAGCCTTAAAGTGCACCGCGCGCCAATAAGCAGCAGCCCAAGATTTATCGGTATAAGCCTCGCCTTGGGCATCAGCAAATTGTTCAAGAGCGGAGTTCTTGAGAGCCTGGTATTTAGCGGAGACTTCCCGGAGTTTGGTAGTGTCACCCTCATTTTCTTCCTTCCATCTGATCGCAGCTCCCATCTCTGAGCCATATCCCTTGCGCTGTTCAAACGCAAAATCCATCTGTTCTTGGGCTACCTCTACATCTACAAACAGCGCATTATGAAACGAGTTGATGTCGATGTTTGTCTCTAGAGCTGGGGGCCGCCAATAGCTGTTGACTACTTTGACGAGTCGAGAGATAGTATCGATCGCATCATTGGCAACGGCGCAGGGTCGAGTTAGAAAAGTGTCCTTCTCCTTAAAATCTTTGAGCCAGGGAATTTTACCCGCGTCTCCTAGACCGTTGAGGTAGTCGGTAACAGCTTTGAGTCCCACATCATTATTGGGATATGCCGATTTGAGGGAATCCACCGCGATTTGAAGTTCCTGACTCAGAAAATTGATGATTGCCATCTCTTTTGGCTCTGTCTGCATTCCTCCTGGCGGGATGTTGAGGACTATTCCTTCTACTCCCGCTGCTCTGGCGCGACCCAACAAGGAGGCAACTACACCGGTGATGTCGTTCATGCTGTTGATGGCGACTTCTTGGAGTGTTCCCGTCAGCGCCATTTTTGGAAGCTTGTCAACTTCGGGAGGTTTGTCGAAATTGGCGATCGCATCTCTCAACGCCGGATATTGATGAGAGGCAATGAGCTGAACAAAGTCGCCGTCAAAGTCTCTGCCCAGACTCAGCATGAGCTTGGTGGATGCTGCCATGAGGTTCGTCCCCCGAGTATAAGTGCCTTCAATTCTGTTAATCCACAGTTGGCAGTCTCCCCAATGCCTCATGGGATTGCAAAATACGATGTACTCGCCAGGAGCCATACCAGGTGCACAGAAAACTTTCTCGCTAAAAGTCGTTTTTCCGTTATTTTCGGTGCTTTCGTATTTTTGAAAATACTCATCTGGTTGGGACATCAATGACCAGAAACGAACCCCCGCAGCCTTTGCTAAATTCAACCAAACTGCCTGAAGTCTTTCTGCTACTTTGCCTGTGATGTAAGGATGAAGCAGAAGTCGTCCTTTGATATCGTATTTAATTATCTCCATTGCAGTATTGACATATTCAGCTTCTGACTGGATACTATCGCCTTGTTCGCGTTCTTGTTCTGCTTCTACTTGATGGATTCTCAACTCTTTAGCCAGAGCTTGAATCGAGTTAGTAGCTGCTGCTAATTTTTCACATTTCGTGCGGAGTCGGCTAATTATTTGGTCTTTTTCTAGTGTTTCAAATTTGAACCATTGGAATAGCATCCAACCAGCTTTAGCCATGCGTTTTTCTCCTTCAAATACCAACCCACAAAGCAGTTTTTCTTTGTAGTTTCCGAGGGCGGGTTTGTTGCCTTTGAGTGAACTCCACGGGATGACTAAATCATAGCCAGAACCATCTAATTCTGGATTGTAGGCGATCGTACCCTTTGCAACCCACTTTTTAAATGAGGCTATCCGAAATTGGAGGGGAATTCCTTCGTCATTGGGTAAGTGAACATCACCTGTTCCAAGTATAGTAAGAAACTCCTTAGACCCTTTGGCGTGGCTGTCTCCGCTGTTCCAGTGTCTACCATTTGTAGGGTCATCTTGGGGATTACCTTGAGCATCACGCCGGGTATCATCTACAATGACAAAGTTAAATTCTTTACCGACTAAGTGCTTGCATCCGGTGTGCATGATACTCCCGTAAATGATGCGTTTCCATTGCTCAGTTCCTTTGCTGCCATAGTAGTTTGAGCCGATTGGAGCCATATTAAAAGTGAATCTCCCGTGGTTACGAGAGCCACTAGCTAAGTCCAGGATATATCGATCGTTCTTATTAGCAATAAAGGGGTCGAGGAGAGCAGCAGTCTTGGTGTTTTCGGGGATTTGTCCAATACAAAATCGCTCTTTACCAGCGTCTTGATGCCAGCCAGAGAGAAGGATATTGCGGAGAGTTACTTTAGGAGTGTTTGACCATTGTTTAAGAACACAATCCCAAACTGACCAAACAGCAGTAGTAGCAATTTGTCCTAAGCTCTCATCAACCCAAGAATATTCAAGGTCGTAATCCGTAGGCATATTAGTCGCCAAAGTAAAATTTTCCTGTTGCTATTTTAGCAACTTTGTCCCCTCCTAATGTGGTAATAATATCGTCCTTGGGAATCAGAATTGGTTCATCAGGATTGGTTAAATCATAGCCAAGAATAAATTCGCGTTTAGCGTTTAGTCCAACTCCGATAATTTTCTCGATCGGCACAAGAGCTTTATTTTTTAAACTTCTTGCATTACTCTTCAATTTCTCAAGAATTTCAACTTGATTCGTGTCGTACATATGCGATAACGACAAGTTAAACTTTCTTGGTGTTTTATCACCAATATCTGCGAAAACGTAAAGGAATTCAGCGAGATCAGTTCGGTTTCTCATAGCAGTGGCAATGATAACGGCTGCACCAATTATAGGAGCTGCCCAAGCCATCAAATAAGCCCAACCACTTGCTCGCATTCCTGTGGTTCCAAAGAGGCGGGGCAACAGACTTGCTCCAGCTTTCAAAGCAGATGCCGCTAAATATCTAACCGCTTCAGCACCGCCTGAACTACCTGATAATTTTAGGACGATCGACACCACAGTATTGGTCAACGCTGGTAACAAAACTGCGGGAATATTGAATGATTTCAGGAAAAAACTCCCTAGCAGCCAACTGGCAATGCTTGTGAGCACACCCACAGCCCCTGCAATCGTAGCTGCTCCCCCTACTGCGATCGGCACCAGTGCAGCATTGAGGACGGGCGGACGGCTGTAAATGGAACTGATGGAGTGATTGTAGGTTGAGCTGATGGAGTAAGGGTTGTGAGCAATGATGTTAGGAATCGTGTTCGTAGTCATAGCAATCCGTGCTGCCTCTGCCCGTCGGATACGTGCGCGAGCGTTCCGGCGTGGATTCCCGGTCAGAGATTCGATCGTTGCTAAAATCTCAGCCTTAAGCTGCTCGACTTTAGTAAGAGCTTGTGATTTCCATGTCTCTATTTGAGCTTCGGCTGTGGCTCCCCCTTGCTGAATTGCTCGAATGTCGGCCTCAATCGAGTCGATCGTTACTGATAATTGAGGTAAATTCAACGATTCGTTGTACGCCATCACCGATGTTTCATAAATTATCCTTTCTCTTGTGGATGGAAGGAGACTTGCTAATTCTTGCTGACCTTTGCCGGCTAAGTTTGTGAATGCTTTGCTGTTGTAGGCACGGTTGATGCCATTAAGCGTTTCCAAAAATACCAAACTGCAATCAATGACCGTTGTTCCTACATTTTGGGATGCTACTAATAAATCTTTGACACCTGCCATCACTGGGTTTGCCATAATAAATTGAATATGGGGCAGACTAAAATACCAATCTTTTCCGCTAGTTACTCCTTGATTGACAGCATCAGCTACTGTCAATATTGGTTTTCCTGCCCATACGTTCTCGGCAAGTTGTGCTCGTAAATAATCAAATTGACTCATCGTTGCGTCCTAAGTTTTATCCTAAAAGTTAGCTTATTTTAACATACCACAATTGGACATTATAACTATTAACAATGCCCAATTTGCGATCAAGTCAAGCTAAAATTGCAGGCTTCAAGAACTGACACTTTGTTCTTTGGCGAGTCGATCGCACTCACTCAACTCAGGAGTTGAATTCCTCGACAGCCACAGCCATGTGATGTCATGAACTTTTACTAACTTATCAAGTTCTTCCCACAAATCTTGGTTAGCGTTACGTTTCCAACCTTTAGCCATCGTGTTTACGACGTAGGTTGAATCCGAGAACAGTGTAACTTTGCAAGGTTTCTTGAGAGCTTTCAAAGCTTCGATCGCTGCTGTTAATTCCATACGATTGTTAGTAGTGGTTGTGTCAGATTTACCACTAATCGCTTTTTTATTAGACTTACCTGGAATTGTGAGGATTGCAGCCCAACCACCGGGCCCTGGATTTCCTGAACAAGCACCATCACAATGAATATTAACCACACTTTTTGTTTCAGTTACTGTTGCTGTCATTGACTTAATAAAAAAACATCAAAATCTAAAAGCGAAGCTACCTGAAACCTTAATTATTGCTATAATATAACAAATAATTGAGAGTTTTTATGTCAGATAACACAGATTTATTGAGAGAATGTGCGCGTTTATCGGTAGTTAATTCTGAATTAATAATCGACAATTCTGAATTAACGATCGATAATTCAGAACTATTAATAGAAAATTTGAGGGTAAAAGCAGAAACTATGAGGGTAAAAGCAGAAAATCTGAGACTAACTCAGCGCTTGAATCAAATGAACAATTTAGCCAGAGGAATGTATAACGATTTTAAGCTCGATCGACCTAACGGAACTTTGATCGAAAATAATAGAGAATCCTTAGAACTGAAGAATGGGGGAACTATCTATTTTGTTCAGTATGTCGATCGAACTGGGAAATCCTACATATCAACAGAAGGATTTACGCCAGAAGGTGATATAGCGCCTAAGCTTTATTATTTCGGCTATGCGGTGTTTTTCATGGTAGAAGAACTGGTAGGACAAGGATTTAGTGGTCTGCCTGACAGATTTTTAAAGTTGTTCCATCAGAACCCCAAGTTTTTAAAGTATGTCGTCAAAGAGTTTGACAGGATGATGGCAATGGATTATTTATAAGCCCAGCGAAGAAGCTCATGAGCGGTCAAAAAATAGTTAACTCGATGTTTGGTTGAGGAAAAAGCTCTACGTGCTTCATGGACTAAGCGATCGATATCTGGCAGAACCAGAGAATCAAGCTGGTTTTCGTTCATAAAATCAGCAATATAAGCAGACATCAAATAGGTATTTGCCAGAATTAACTTTTTGGGTTCTTCTTCCAGCATTAAAATTTCGGTTGCTGATGTACCAATCACGTAAACTCCATTAGCAAAGTCAGGATGTTTCGACTTAGTGCTAAAAGTTTTCCACTTGCTAGGAACTTCAATCTCGTTTTCTGAATCTGAATCTGTAGAATAATCAAAGTAATCCGCAACCAATGCAGCAACGAAAGTCTTAAGAATAACTTCGTTGCTGTGCTTATAACTATAACTGCTATTTTCTAAGATTCTTCTAGCTGCTACGGCTACACTCCAGGCTTTTATTACAGTAGAATGAAGAAAAACTACTGTTAGTTCAATTTCTCCATTTCGATCGATCGCTAAGTAAACCGCATGACCCTCAACACCTTCTAACTGGGCAATAAAACATCGCAGTATCACCTTTTGACACCTATTCATCTCCAGAAACAATTTACGTGTGTTTCTGTTTTTGTTTCTGTTTTTGATTTTCGTTTTCATGATTTTATTGAGCTACAAACTAAGGGACATTTTACTTATGGACGATCGTAGCAAAGAACGGTTTGAAAAACACATTATCAGCAAAGATAATTGCTGGTTAACAGATTTGTGGTGTAATCAGAGAGGTTATGGTCAATTCCATCTAAAGAGAAGCCGGATGAATGCTTCTCGTGCAAGTTTTCTGATATACAACGGGGAAATACCTGAAGGTATGTTTGTATGTCACAAATGCGATAATCCACCTTGTGTAAATCCTGAGCATTTATTCCTCGGCACTCATACAGAAAATATGAGAGACATGGTAGAAAAAGGACGCTCTAATAGAGGTTCTAAAAACCCTCAGTCTAAATTGACCGAAAAAGAAGTCTTTCAAATCAAAGCTTTGTTAGTTGAAACTAACTTAACGGTTGAAAGAATCAGTATATTATTTGATGTTTCCCAACGAACTATCGCATACATCAAACAAAACGATATCTGGAAACACGTTAATTATATTGCTAACAGCAATTTTAGTAACACCAACACCGATGTAAACAAAAACAGTAACAGAAACAGAAACAAAAACAAACCTTTAGAATGGAAACAATTGAGTTTATTTGACTAACTAAAGCAATCCCATAATTTCCAAATGTCGATAAACTACAATTTCCTCAATCCCAACGCTTCGGCTTCGCTCAGCGCACCGCTTGGCGACCGATTGACTTCATGGATAGCTCATCCATTCTCAAGCTACGGATGCGCTCTCTCAGGGCTTCAATTTCTTCAGCCGATCGAGTAGGTTCTACTTGCTTAGGCTGCAAGTTCCATGCTCTGATACTGCGCTGTACCTTGGCTGCTGTCGTGTTGGTATATTTGGCTATCTGGGAATAAGACAGCCCTTGACGGTACAAACGGATTTGCTCTTCTACATTGCTCATCTCTTTGCAACAATTACTAATGTTGAGGAAGTAAGGAAGCTAGAAACTGGAGACGCATTAAGGGCACAGTGGCTTGGGGGACACAGATCGACAAACCAGCTAGAGTTACTGCTTCACGTCTTCCAGGCGTTCTAGGCTTTAATCCAGGACTGACTGGTGGTGGATTCATTCTCCACCAGTAGTCATAATGCACTCCAGCCAAGTATGAGGGAATCCGAGCATCCACAGACAAAGCTCTGGGTTTAGTTTCTGGGTAGCTGATAAACGACCTTGCGATCTCAATTTGCTTTCCAATGTTGTCAGACCAGCAGGTCCACCCTTGCCGTTGCTGGAGCTGTAAGTTGTTGGTGTGGGCAATGACAAACACTCTTTGTCTCTCGTGTGGCGCACCGCACTCCGACGCGCTGACAACTTCAACTTCTGTTTGATAATGAGCCATTCTGAATCCGGCAAGGATTGTTCGTAGCCCTCGATCGATGAGTCCTGCTGGATTTTCCACCAGTACAAAACTTGGTCTACCAAGTATGATGCAGCGGAGTGCTTGGAACCATAAACTTGATTCAACATGAACGAGTCCGGTTTTGGTTCCGGCTCTTGATGTGCCTGTGCAAGGGAATGAGACGAAGAATACATCGGCTTTATTTTTGGTTGGTAGGTAGTCACAGATATCGGAATGAATTGGGATTCCTGGGAAGTGCGTTCTAAGAACTTGTTGGGAATAAGGATTCTTTTCTACAAATTCGATCGTCTCTAATTTAATCTGAGAATTCGAGTTAACTAAACTACTGGCTAGTTCCCAAGCTCCTATTCCCGCAAACAAATCAATGCACTTTAGTTTCATTTGAGTGAAGTTTATTTTAATTTTATCATTTTCACTTCGTGTTTGGGAAGTAGTTTGAGGTAAAACTATGACTAAAATAGTAATGATTTCTGGCAGTCGTTCAATCAAAGATATCAGTGCTGGATTACCATCAATCAATCGAATAATGGAGCTAAAGTTTTCGGTAATTGTTGGTGATGCGGGAGGAGTTGATAAGTTAGTTCAAGAATATCTGCGTCGATCGAATTACCTAAACGTCAAGATTTACTTTGCTTTATGGGGCGAAACTGGGAAACCAAGAAACACTACGGGATATGAAACTGTAGGAATTGCAGGGAGCTATGTCAATCGAGATATAGCCATGTGTTCAGTTTGTGATTACGGTTTGGCATTATGGGACGGCAACAGTCGGGGAACCAAAGAGAATATCGATCGAACTCAAAGTAAAATCAAAATTATCAGAATAGGCAATTGAGGTAGTTAAAGTTTTTGGGTTAGGGTCGCTTCGCGGTAAGGGAGCGACCTGTCATTTCTAACTATCATGACTATTGCTGTAGAAAAGTTTGACTTCGATAAATTCACGACTGAGAAAGTTAAGTTTGCGATCGATATTGACCGAGAAGTTTTCAATGTAAGTGAAGGTCTAAACGATCAGTATGACCAACTAGACAATTCTCCGCTTTGGCGAGGCCAGTTTTCTGTTGAGGAATATAGGCAAATGCTATGGCAACAAATCCAGAAGCATTTACCCAGATATTTCAAAGTCAGATTAAAAGGTTTCTACGAGCCTAATTTAGTGCCTGATTCAGATATCTTTCGATCGATTATGGAATTAGCCCATGCTTACCGAGATACAGGTCGGCTCAAGCTGATTTATATTTCCGATCGTTCCCATGCTGAACTTATTGCCAGATGTGTTGAGTATTTAGCAAATCAGGTTCTAAATTAGAATTTCGGCGGTATCAGGAAAGTGATTAATTCCTTTCCTGATAAGAAGCCGATTTTATCAGCGATACCAGAAATTAATCTCTGGTAAGAAGCCCGATTGAGTCATTATATCCTACTAAGCTAAACCATAACCTAATATCAACAACAATCATGTCAGAAATTCACATCAATCCCATGAACCTTTTTCCTTACGATGTCAACAGGCGAGAAGGAACCTACTTTGATCGAAACGGTAAGCAAATTGATAAAGACTTTCTCAAAGGTCATTATGCTGTTGCTTATGAAGGTAGCGATATCCGTTTGTCAACTTGGGCATGGAAACAGCGTAAGGAATTGACCAACTTAGCCACTTACTTTGATGGTGACACACTCGAACAAAAACGCTTAGTTATTTGGCAGCAATTTCAAACTCGAACTGTTAACAGACATCTAATCAGTTTCTGTGAAAAATTTAGAACTGAAGATTTATATCTTTGGTATCTCAGTTGCCATGACTTACCGACAGCTCAATTTATCCAGCGTTTTCTGGAATGGTATTGGTCAGAATACCCAATAATCAACAGTTAAAAACTGCTATACTCTAATTAATTTAGTTGGAGTATAGCCTCATGTTTGCAACAGAATCTCCTGATAAACTAGCAATCCAAGTAACAGACATAGCCCCGGATTATGAAGTGAACTATAAAACTGGGTACATAGGATTTCTCAACAAGGGAGCCGACGTAACATCTCTCGGTATCGCTTATTTTACAGGCTGGAATTTGATAAGCGATATCCATGTGACTCATACCTTGATTGTCGCGGGTGAGGATCAATGTATTGAAGCAGACATGGTAAATAACACAGTTAAGGTTTGCAGCCTAAGCAAATACTTCAATGACCCTAACTGTCAAATTTTCTTCCGCAAACCCATATTTTTCAACGATTCGGTAGGCTATGCGATCGCACACAGAGCCAGTCTCGAAGTCGGCAAAGAATACGATTTCGGCGCAATCTTGACGCAAGGACTCTCAGGCAGTTTCCCTGGGCGGATGCTCGATCGAGTGCTGACCGGAAAGTTGGAGGAACTGTTAGGCAATCTGCTTAATCATCCCGATAAATGGATTTGCAGCGAACTTGTTGCCTACGCTTTGGATGAGCAGTTATTCTACCGAGATAAAGGCATTCTGAAGCGTCCTAACTTTACCATCAGTCCTCAAGAGCTTTTCCAGGATACCGAAATCTTTGCTCCCTGGAAAAAATCTCCACCCTCAGAAACAAAAACAGTAACAGAAACAATCACAGAAACCAAACCAGAAACAGAAACAGGTACAGAAACAGACTTAATTTGCAAGTAACAGTAGCAGAGGTCAATCACAAAGGCGCTTTGCGGTAAGGACATGAGTTCTTACCCAGCGAGTTTTGACATGACGTTAGTTACAGTTACAGAAACAGGAAAGAAGGTAGTCGCCCCAATTTCCCGCCCACACTGGTCTGAGTTTGATTTGCCAATTGGTCAGGATTTGGTTTGGCGAGGCGGTGTCTATATTTGTGTGGATGGTAGGAAGGAATATTATTTTTCTTGCGAACTCCCGCTTTGTGTCAACGGCGATCGCATCCAGGTGGGTTTTGCTTATTTCACTGTCTACGGGATAGTTAGAGTTAAGTCGATCGTTCCTTCAGCAACAATTGCTCAATATTTTGAGTATATTGTGGAAACTGAACAAGGAACTGAAGAAAAACTTCTGTCCTGGGAAATCGACAACCGTGATTTTGTTAGTATTTTCTGGTAACTTCTAGCAGAAACAGGAACCCTTCAGCTATGCGGTTCCTGTTTTCCAATGCTCATGTAACGGTCATGTAACGGTCATGTGCGCTACAGGTACAGGTTATGTGTGAGTTGAAGTGAAGAAAGAGAAATAAGAATACTTCGTTTGGGGGAACTGATGTTATTCCCCAAACGAAATGGAAAACTTATTACTGTTTGACTGGATTGTGAAAAACAATTTCCCGGAAGCAGATTTCTGGCTGATTAATAAAAGTAGCAAACATAAATTAGGTGAGCCAGTTAAAGAATTTCAGCCTTACCTCACAGGCATCAAATGTCCAGTTTTAGTTTTGCCAGATTACGGTTTCTATCTGTGTCTGCATCTTCAACAGCAAGGAGTATGGCAAGCATATTCCCAAGGTTCAATCAATCTTCAGCATCTTCGCCTCAAGGATCTCAAAGAGGTTTTCCGATCGATTGGTAATCAGCACAGGATTCAACATCAAGCTCGTTTCAAGTCGTTTGTTCTATCTCCTGTGTCTGCAAACTCTACAGCATTTCCTCATCCTCATTCTGCTTAGTTACAGAAGCAAACACTCTTCATCAAAGAAACAAAATTAAAAACTGTTTCCAAGGTTATTAGTGTTTTGCTTCGCTATGAAGTGTTGAGTTAGTTCTTTAGTTAGAAACTTAATCATGGACAAAATCAATTTTGCAGGTGTTGAAGGTGAAGTTATCGAAACATCACCGCATGGCAGTTACGTTGTAGTAAAATTGAGCGATCGAATCACGATTGTTGGCACAACCAACAATCAATTCAATTGGCAAGAAATGCCCGATGCTGCTTCAGGATTTGAATCTTTCATCACGTACATAGGCATACGATCGAAAACTGAGGCTACTACATATCTAAACTTGGTAGCTACAGTTGGCGGTTACACATTCAAGAAAGAAGCAGAACCCAGAAAAGCTAAACGGATTAAAGATTTCCCGTTTGAAATTAAAGTCCGTGGCTTAACTCCTGAGTTTGTTGCTGAAGTAATTCGTTGTAAGAAAAAGTAGCTATCTACTAAACGTAAGTTTCTCTTCCCTATGTGAGGAGAAACTTACAGAATCCAATTCACACAAGAAATCAAAATGACTGACAGAATAGTTTACGACTTAATTCAACGATTTGAAGTCGTTGATGGTGTACCTCAATTGGTATCCAGCCAAATCCATTGCATCGAAGGCGGGACAAGTTTATTCTCGATCGCAGAGTCTTGGATAGCAAAGAATACCAAATTAGAGCGATTCAACAAACAGCAGTACGTTGCTTACAAAAACAAAGGCGACAGAAGATATCAACTGGTGCTAACTCCTAGAGCTAGTTTTCTTCAGGTATCGTTTGCATCGTCTAGTCTTAGTGGCAAACTGCACTTTGAAACTGAATGCGATTTGCTCTTTCCTTACGCACTCAGGGTGGCGATCGAGAACAAAGAAACTCTCATCCAGCTTCTTAATGACCTTTTCTACACCAGTAACAACAAAATTAACGCCAAAAGTAACGAGAGAACAAAACAATGATGCAAGTAGATACACAAATTGAAACTGATCAAGAAACTCTACGCCTGCGTGATGCGTTCCGGGTGCTCGCATGGGAGGTTTTTGAAACAAATCCTCGGATTCGTGAAGATTTAAACCAGCGTTACACCAGATTCTACAGTCGCTGGAAACAGAGCAAGATTCGATCGATGGATTTGACTCAACTCACAGAGCTAGCAGCAGAAAGAGGTTTCTCGATCGAACAACTGTTAACTATCAGAGAATGCTACTACTCCATTGCACAACCTTATCCTGATACTTTTGTTCATGATTAACCGTTGATTTAAAGAGTGATGGATGATGGTTAGTTTATCTTTCCATCATCGATCGAAAGAAAGAAGAAAGAACCCCAGTAGTTTTTCTGTTAGGGTCGCTTCGCGATGGGGAGATGAGAGAGGTTTTCTGCCTGTTTCTAGATTTACTGTACTTTACACCAAAGGATTCCATCATGGCTATTGTTTTTATGTCCAAGACTGCCAAAAAGCGTAGTTTGTTGCTTGATGCGCTTCGTATTCTTGCCTGGGAAGAATACAAATCTACCAACAAAGAATCACTGAAAGATTTCCAGTATGGCGGTTATGCAGTGTTTGATGCTGAATGGAAAGATGAGAAACTTCATGACATGACGTATGAAGAACTTATCGCTTTCGCCAAAAGTTTAGAGTTTACCGAGGTAGAATTGTTAAGCATTCGATCGACCTATTATGCAAAGAAAAACAATTCTTCGGGTGCTACTACGAGTGCTACTACGGCTACGGTTAGTGCTACTCCTACTCGGAAAGTCAACGATTCATCGGCTAATAGCAATATTTCTGTTCCTGTTCCTGACGAAGAATTTGATGTTGGCGATTTGTTTTAGCGTGAGTTAGTTCATCAGCCAATGGTAAGATTAAGTTAAATATTTTTGATTCTTTTCGATCGAAAGTATTTGACTTAATCTACTAATCGCTGAATGAAGAAACAATGGTGAAGTTAAGCATTTTGTAGGGCTTCGCCTTAAGGGATTGAGTTAGATTTTCTGTACTTTACTTTACTTAGAGGTTTATCATGACTATCAATATCTTGACCAAATCAGAAAAAGAAGCATCCAATTTGAGAGATGCAATTCGTATCTTGGCTTGGAGTCAGTTCAAAGCTGAGAATGATACCGATCTCAAAGGCTTAGATTTGTATGACGTTTTCAAGCGTGACTGGGAAGGTTACAAGATTCATACAATGCTTCTGCCAGAAATCCATACGTTTGTTAGCGACCTTGGATATACGCCAGATGAATTGATGCAGATTCGTACTGAATATTATGCAAACAAGAAGGAGTACAACAACAACAACAATAGAACTGATGAGTTCTAATCAAGTAAGTTAGTACCGATCGATACCAAAGAAAAGCCTCAATATCCGTCATGGATGTTGGGGCTTTCAAATTAAGAGAAATGGAAAGAGAAAGAGCGAGGTGAATTTTTTTAGTGAGGGCGCTTCGCGATGAGGGAGTGAGCTGTAGTTAATGCAGCTCACTGTTGTTATTTAGGTATTTCTCATGGCTAACTTAGTTGAAACAATGGTATCTATCGTTATTACTGGTGAATTAGCAGCGCTTGGTTTGTTAGGCGCTACTGGATTGATTGGTTATGCAAAAGTCACAGCAGCCCATGTCCAGTTAGTTCAGACAGCGAAGCAAAGCAGATATGACGCAATTGTCAATTATGGCCAAGTAAGAAGCGTAGCAGTTTTCACAGGCGAGAAAGCAGCAATCGCAGAGTGTTTGGGTGGAGTTTGTGGAGAGAAAATCTCCTTGCCCAGCGGAGTCAAGATTGAATCAACTTTTAGAGGCATTGATGCGAGAGTTGCAGGCAGAGCTGGCAGCAATGTAGCAACTTTGATTAGTTGGAGTAGCGAAACCAACAGCGGAATTGGTGGTAGCTACGGTCAGCATGGAACAATCACATTCAGCCATCCCTGGTCAAGAAAGAAGTTTTGTTTGGTTAGAGGCGGAGCTTTGGGCAATCAAGGCGAAGTCGTCATCAAAACTGACAAGGATTGTAGATAGCAATGTTCAAGTACAAGAAAATCTCTAGCACAAGCTAGAGATTTTTTTTAAGACCCACGTAAATATTACTCATCAACCCAAAATATCATGAACAAGAAAATCGTCGCTTTAGCACTTTTAATTGTCGCTGGTTTCGTTTCCTGCAATCAATTCATGAAACCAAAACCAACAGAAGAAAATTCCGCAGCTCCAGTCATCAAAGCATTGCCTCAAGATCCATCACTTCAGGTTTATTTCAATCAATCTCAGACTTCTAGCTACACTGAGCCATATCGTCAGGTCACGCGATCGGGTCATGATTTGGAACAACTCATGGTCTATTCCATCAACAGTGCTCGCGAGAGTGTCGATGTCGCAGTTCAAGAACTTCGCTTGCCTCGGATAGCGCAAGCTCTAGCGCATCGCCATCGCTCAGGTGTCAAAGTTCGGTTGATTATCGAAAATCTCTACAATCGTCCCGTTGCTCTTTCTCCCTCACAGGTGAGAGCATTGCCTAAGCGAGAGCGCGATCGCTATGCCGAACTCGTTAGTCTCGCAGATACCGATAAAGACGGTTCTCTGTCTGATGCCGAAATCTCCAGCGGTGATGCTCTGGCGATCGTCCGTGAAGCAGGAATCCCCATGATTGACGATACCGCTGACGGCAGCAAAGGCAGCGGATTGATGCACCACAAGTTCATTGTCATTGATGGCAAAACTCTCATCGTCACTTCAGCGAATTTCACTACCAGCGATATTCACGGCGATTTCAAGAGCGCCGAAAGTCGGGGCAATCCCAACAATCTGCTGAAAATGCAAAGCCCGGAGCTGGCAAAAGTTTTCAGTGAAGAGTTCAGTCAGATGTGGGGAGACGGCCCTGGCGGAAAGCCAGACAGTAAGTTTGGTGTCAAGAAAGCGATTCGTCCGTTAGCTAGCGGGGCGCGAAGCGCCATCGCCAGAGTTTCTGTTGGCGGTGCAACTGTCGCAGTTCAGTTCTCGCCAGCGACCGCGAAAACTCCCTGGCAGCAAACACCGAACGGATTAATCGATCGGACTTTAGCCAATTCATCCAAGTCCGTGAATCTGGCGCTGTTCGTGTTTTCTGCCCAGCAGTTGGCAGACACACTTCAAGCTCAGTCTCGAACTGGAGTTGCTATCAAAGCTTTGGTTGATTCGAGTTTTGTCTACCGTCCTTACAGCGAAGCGATGGACATGATGGGCGCTAGCCTACTGGAAGGTTGCAAGTTGGAAGTCGAAAACCGTCCCTGGAGTCAGCCACTGGCGACGGTCGGGATGCCAAAACTTCCTGTAGGCGATCGACTGCACCACAAGTTCGGTGTTGTTGATGGAGCGACAGTCATCACCGGTTCTCACAACTGGAGTGAAGCCGCCAACCGGGCAAATGATGAAACGCTGTTGGTTGTGGAAAGTGCCACGGTCGGCGCTCACTTCGAGCAAGAGTTCGATAGGCTCTATCAAGGCGCAATTCTCGGTCTGCCACAGCGCATCAAGCAGAAGATGGATTCTCGCAAATCTGAATGTAAGTAGATAATTCTCCAGCCCTCGCTGGAGATTTTCTGTTACCTAGCGCTTCGCGTTAATGAGTTGATTTCTAACTAAAAACTATGCTGCACCTCAAAAGCTATTTCTCTGTTTCTGAACAACAAGCTTTAGTTGAGCTTATCCGAAATATAGCCAGAGCCAACGGCGGGATAACAATTCCTGTAATGCCATCTGGTCTGAAATTCAACTGTAGCCAAACCAGTTGCGGAATAGTTGGCTGGCTATCCGATCGAAATGGCTACCGTTACTCATCCATCAATCCAGTAAATAATCAGCCATTCGCAGCAATGCCAACAGAGTTAATAGACATTGCTCAAAGTTTAGCCAAATTAGTTGGTGAATTTGATTACCAGCCCGAAACTTGCCTAATCAACTTTTACCCAGCCACCGGGAAAAGTAAGTTAGGTTTGCATCAAGATAACACCGAGAGCAACCTCAAACCCTGCATAATTTCGATATCTCTCGGTGATGATTGCAGTTTTGTCATCGGCAGCAACCGCAGTCGCAAAGATCCACTCGAAGGCATCCTTTTACGATCGGGCGATGTCGTTATCTTGCACGGTGACAGCCGTTTAGCCTATCATGGAGTCCAAAGAATTATTCCCAAAACCTCGGACTTATTGAAGAACCACGGCAGATTAAACTTGACCATTCGCCAAGTTTATTAGCCAAGAAATAACACAGAAATAAGTAATGCTTCGCTGTGAGTTGTTGATTCCTTTTCAGGTGACAACTCATGGCAGCAAGCAATATTTCTGCTTTACAACAACGAGTCAATCGAAGTCTTAACCGCAAGACTCAATACAATTTTGATGAACCGTTTGATGTGAAAGAGTACCACACCGCGATGATTACTGGACATCGTTGGTTCAAGTACGATCTTAAAGTTGACAAACTTATCACAATGGCACTGAATCAAGGTGTGACTAAATTCTTGTGTGGCATGGCACTCGGCACTGACCAAATTGCAGCAGAGATTTTAGTTCGGCGTAAACTCAAATGGACAGCCGTGATTCCTTGCGCTGATCAACACAAACTTTGGAAACCACATCAGCAAAGCCATTACAAGAAATTGCTGGAACAAGCCACAGAACAGAGATGCCTTTATCAGACCTACAGCGCTGGTGTTATGCAAGCCCGAAATCAATGGATGGTCAACCGATCGGATATTTGCCTAGCAGTTTTCTCCGGCGACCCTCACGGTGTTGGAGGGGGAACTGCCACAACTTTCAAGATGGCCCGCAATCGCAATCTGCTGATTTATCAGTATATTCCTGCTGAATCTCGGTTCGTAATCCTTGAACCTGCTCATCAACAATTAAGCCTGTTCTAGCTGTTTTTCATGGCGCATCTCCCCTTATCAAGGGGGACATTTTACCAACCACAAACTTAATCACAAACTCAACATGAAGAAAAAAGTAGTTATGGCTCATATTCACAGTCGCATCGCCAAACTTGCCAATGGTGCGATCGAACGTGGAGACATTACCAGTTGCGATCGCATCTCCGACGGCTCCTATTTGATCAAGCGAATTGACCAGACTGACCGACCACAGACTACCAAATACACTACTGTCGCTGCTGCTAGTCTCCTTCATCTTCTGAATTCCTATGCTTTAGCCAATCCCACATCAGAAACAGAAACAGAAACAGAAACAGTAGCAGAAACAGAAACAGTTTAGAAATCATTGAGAAACAGAAACAAAATAATGCTTCGCTGCGAGAGAGTGATGTTCCGTTTCTGTTTCTCAATGAAAGAATTTACCGATCGATACGAGAAGCAACAAACTTGGTTAGAAGAGGATATCTATTATCTTTCAAAAGTTGAAAAGATACTAGATGTAGATGCGATCGTAGAAACGCTTAAATCTCGCTGCATCTGTGACTGTCAGATGTACGACGATTCTGATGTCAAATTAGCGTTTGTGCGTTGGTTTCAAGCCAAAATGGAACACATAAGCAACGATATTTACAATGTCGTTGAAGCTGATGATAAGATTTTCCAACTTAATTTGACTTCATCTTGAAACGAAAGATAAAGGTAAAAAAAGTACCCCTCGTGTAAGGCTTCGCCTTGGGGTACTGATTTCTACTCTGTCGCGAAAACTAGCAAAGAAAGGTAACAATATGTCCATCACATCTTCGACTACTCTATCACAAATTGTCTCAAAAATTCAATCAAAAGTACCCGACAAATCCAATCTTTTTGGCAAAGCATCAGATCAGATTCTTCTAGAAACGATCGGCAAACTGATCAATCTGGATGAAATTGTTGATCGGATTCAGGCAATGGATCATCATCAGTGCAGTTTGTTCATGCCTGAGCAAGTTAAGTTTGCCTTCCTGAAATGGATTGAGAATCATCTTGAGTCGATCGAACTCCAACCTGAATGGTATCTGACCAAGGATTTCAAGCATTTCGATCGACATCTACCGTTTGAGGAGTTACAAGCTGCCGTCGAACAAGAGTTTGATGTTGAAGCTGTTTATCAAGAAATCGGTGATGCTCATGAAGCTGGATTATTCGATAATTCTAGCCTTGAAGATCAGTTTACTGGTACTGCACAACAAGCAGCAGCAGATGCTTTAACTTGGTAGCTAAATAGTCAACAAAAAAAGCGGTTAGCGTAGGACTAGCCGCTTTTGATTCAGTTTCAGGTATTTTCCACACAACAATTCTATCATGGAACATCTCAAAAGACTTGCCGAAATTCGCAATCAAATTGAAAGATTAAAAGTTGAAGCCGAAGCGATCGAACCTGATGCTATTCTCGAAGGTTTCGAGATTATGGAATCTGAAAAGTCTCGCAAAAACGTTGTATTTAACGACGACAATGCGAAAATTGTCATCCAGCTAAGAACTCGCTACGATGACAAAAACCTTACCGTTATCCGATTGGACGAAGATATCAATCGCGAATACGATAAACTGTGTCGATCGAACGCAACCGCCATCGCCAACAGTGAATCTTACCTCAACGATATCAAAGAAATGCTTACAGAAGCAGAAACAAAACATGAAGCGCTTCTCACTTCTCCGTATTTAGAAACGTTACGGAAACAGCGGGCGATCGAAATCAAGAAAACTGAGCATAAAGTGCCAGGTTTAGCGGTTTATGTTCATTACCTAAAGCGTTAAAATAAACCTAAATCGATAGTATTCATCAAAAGGCTTCGCTTTAGGTTGTTGATTTATTTTTTGACAATTCAGGTATTTCTACAATGACAACAATCACAGTCAATGAATCCAGTTTTCAGGTACAGCCCTTTGTCCGCTACAAAGAAAATCGAGTCAAAGGACACTTTAGTTTACAAAGTCAAGAATTTTCTTCGCTGAATATGGCAATCGTAAAGATTAAGAGCCGAACCTTAACACTCGATTCGGTACTTGCCTCTTTACCAGTAAATGAAATTTGGGGATTTGTCGTCAATGATTCGGGCGGAACACTTTCAACTGTGCTTACGTTAAAGCGTGATTTACCACCGATCGAACCTGGCAAAATCTATAAATTAGATTTTCTGCCATTCAAGACTGACCTAGGGAAAGGCTTCACGGTAAACGCTTTTCCTCGCAATCCTGTTAATGCTATCGAAAAGTATGCTTTAGAAGTTGCTGACGATATCCTAAACTCTGAGATAGATTTCTGTCAGGATGAAAGATTGAATGAAATGCGAGTCTAACTTGGCAGTTTGTCATTGGCTTGCGTAATAGCAAGGCAATGGCAACCTGCGGTAAAGTTAATAGATATACCCAAAGCGATCGTAATGCTTCGCTTTGAGGTTTTGATTCTTTTTTACCATTGGTAGAAACAGAAACAAAAACCAAAACCAAAACAGAAACTCATCTCAAACTTAGTCAGAACTAAAATCATGAACGTAATAATGATGGACGGATTTGCATTCAGAATTCCTGGTATCGCTAGCCGATATCGCGCATCTTGTGGTAAAGATTTCGGTTGCTTCGTAACAGGCGATACCAAAGGCATGAATGTCAGTAAAGCTGAAAAAGCGGGCTTGACCCGTGGTGACTTTGTTGAGATGGCAATTTGTGCGATCGATAACAAAACGCTGACATTTGAACCTCATTACATCAATGAGCAATTTACCGAAGTCTGGGGTATCCCAGTCGCAGGTGAGATGAAAACCTTCTTCCATGAGAAATGCAGTGAACTCTCAACTTTCTTGATTCATCGTCAGTCTCAGGACAGGATGAAGGGACTGATTGAGGTATTTAGTCGATCGGCTTTCAATTCCTGGGTTGAGGAGGGGATGCAGGGCGATCACAACGAATATGCGAGGAGCAAAGCTTCGGAAGCTTATTTCTCCAATATTTTTCGATTTCAACTGACCCTTACAGAGGGTAAACATGGGCCGTTCCACTATGTGGCAACGACGCTTCGCCCTCCTTCCAGCGCTCTTGATGAAGCAGCTCTGAAAGTTGTCCGTCAGATTCACGAAATGAAACAATCCGGGATAGATTACTGTAGCGACCCTCGCTTAGTTGAAAATCAGCAGATGTGCTTGGGCGGTGCAACAGTTCCAGTTGCAGACCTTGCTGTTCCAGTAACAGAGACTAAGCAGCTCAAAGGTAAATAATTCTTAAAATTGGGGAGGACACGATTTTTTTGAAGTGTTGTTCTTCCCAATTTTAATTGTTTACGATCGCAACTTACGAGCTGACCCAATTAACTCGCTCTTCTGTCAAAGAAAGGTAATCTGATGCTGAAAACAATCAAAATAACTAGCACAACAGGCAATCAAGAACACATTGCCAAACTCTTCAAGGAATATGTGATAGAAATTCTGAAAAAAGCTGTAGCTGTTGCCGAAGAAAACGGTCAAGAATTTTTGCCTGAATTTCAAAAGTCTGACTGGGAATGGGTCACAGATTCTTCTCCCGCTGAATTAGTCGAAACAGTATCTTGGGCTTGGCACATTCGATGCGCTACGCGCCCGCAAGCTACGAATGGCAACGGAACCGATGGCGATTGCACTATCTACCTCAAGTCTGACCAAGCCATCCGAAGCCACACGTCAGAAAAGTTCATTGAAGCTGATGCGGTCTATGACCTGGATATCACTGTAACTAGCTAGTTTCTCATTTCTCTACATACACACGCGCACGTTAATTATCACGCGCGCGTGATTACCCCAACATCTAAAACACATGAGCAATATTCAGTGGACTGGCATCACGGCTAATCCCATCCATTTGGTCAAAGCCGATGGCAGACACGGCGGACACTGGTGCCATAAAATCAGCCCAGGATGCCTTCATTGTTATGCCGAAGCAATGAATCTAAGCAACTACTTCGTCTTTGCCAGTGGCTTAGCCTACAGCGGGACAGTTCCTGTCAACATGGTTTTCTCCTCAATCATCATGGAGAAGCTGGTGAAAATGAAGAAAGGTGAGAGAATTTTCATCTTCTCCATGACTGATTGCTTCGGGGATTGGATCAGTAATGATTGGCTGGATTTAGCTTTTGCTTATATGGTGATAGCGTCCCAGCACACCTTCCAAATTCTGACAAAACGCCCGGAGCGGATGCCGGACTATTTTCGATCAGCAAAAGAACGAATCAGAAAAACTGTTGAGGACTTGAGACGGGAACTGAAATTACCCCCGGCAGAGTTTGTGTGGCCGATTCCGAATCTCTGGCTTGGCACGACGATCGAGAACCAAGACTGTACTAAAAGAATTCCTTACCTTTTAGAAACAGAATCAGTAGTTTGGTTTCTGAGCTGTGAGCCTTTACTAGAACGGGTAACGATTAAGAAAGAATGGCTAGATCAAATCGACCAAGTAATTATCGGCGGTGAATCCGGGCCTGGTGCGCGTCCCTGTGACCTTGACTGGATTCGATTCATGGTCAGGCAATGTCAAAGTGCTGAAGATGTGGCGATATTTGTCAAACAACTTGGCTCAAACCCCATCCTCAGCGCCTGCTATATCGACGGAGTAGCAACTACTTACCAAAAACTGAAGCTTAAAGATAAAAAGGGCGGAACGATCGAAGAATTTCCCGAAGATGTGAGATTTCGTCAGTTTCCTGTTCCGAGACAAATGTTGTCGTCTTCTCTCTCTCTCTAATCCTGCCTGAGAAAAAACCTCTGACAAACTATTTGCATAGGTCAGAGGTTTTTCTTTTATTTACTACCTACATCAACAAATATGGCACTCACTAAACTTGGCGGACAAAAAATCGCTGCTGGCAAGATTGGAATTTCTGTTGAAGAATATCAGCAAAATCTTAAGTCGGGTCTGAAATGGTGTTTTGGCTGTCAAAGCTGGCTCAAGCTGAACAGGTTTAATCATGATGCCAGTGCCCGCGACGGCAAAGACAACCGTTGCAAAATCTGTCGTCGAGCTTTCGATCGACGAAGATACAGCGTATTCCAGGTTGATGAAGTGTAGGGACACGGCAATGCCGTGTCCCTACGGGGATAGAACGATAGGCGGGGTACTTCATAAACGTGGAATCTGCTGTATCAGCCTATTCCAGTCGGTATAAATAAACCCCGTGGCTTCCCCCCGGTTCCCGGCAGAGACGGCGACAAAAACCAACCCCGCAACCGGGTGAATTACGCAGTTTCCCGCAATAAATTACCGCGTGCACGTAATATCCCGTGTGTAGATTGCGGTCATTTAGGGCCCGATGGCGTACCGCCCCGCAAGCTACGACTCCATGAATATGACCACTATAAAGGCTACGATGCCGTCAACCATTTAGAAGTTGAATGCGTTTGCATTCCTTGCCATATCGATCAGTAACGGCAACGGAAACAGGAAAGGCAATATCACAAACACATCAGTCCTGGTAAATAGTGCTTCGCTGTAAAATTGTAAGTTTTGTGGACAAATAATATGGCGATTCGCATTCCCAACAAAAATGGCAAGTTTAATCCTGAACCTGAGCCTGAGCCTTCTAATTCTGCTACTTCTGATTCAAAGTCGAAGGAATCAATGTTTGCCAAATTTACGGCTAAACTATCCTGGGAAATCAATAATATTGAGCCAGAGTTGGATGAACTCTTTCCTTATTACAAAGACTACTGCTATATTTTTCTAACTCCTAACTGTGATGAAGAGTATGTAGGAGAAGGCTATGGAATCTATCGAGATTGCTTAGACAAATACGATGAAATTGGTCGGCGGTTGGCAAAAATGTGGCCGATCGATCAAGTAACCGAAGACAGAAAAATCAATCACAACAGTCGTGGTAAATAATTATGGCAATTCGCATTCCCCATAAAAATGACAAGTTTCGTGACCCTGAGCCTGAGCCTAAGCCTGAGTCTAATCCTGAGTCTACTTCTGATTCTGGATTTGATGTAGACTTAGTATTTCAGAAATTAACAGCTAAACTTCGCTGGGAAAAGGAACATATTAAGCCCGTATTGGGTGAAATGTACCCTTCTTATGACGACAAATGTATTATCTTTCTAACGTTTAGATGTGATGAAGGATATGGCTTTTATCATTCTCGCATCGAAGAGTATGAAGAAATTGGTCGGCGTTTGGCTCAGTTGTGGTCGATCGAACAAGTAACAGAAGACAGAAAAGTAAATCATAACAGTCGTGGTGCTAGGTAGCTAATAAGTAATGCTTCCTGTAGGGTAGTGATTTCTAGGAACAGTAATATGTCACTACCCTATCTCACAAAAATCGACGATTCCAATGATTCTTTCATCCATCCTTCAGCCATCCAATACGTAGCTTGCGGGCGCGTAGCGCATCGACCAGCGGTAAGATTAGCTAATCGACTACGTTGGGATAGATTGAATATTAAACCAGAGCTACAAAGACTTTTTCGCTATTACCGTAACACCTGTTGTCTTGTAAAAAAAACTCAGGGATTTGAAGCTGCTAAGTCTCCCGAAACTTATGCTGAAATTGGTGAATTGTTAGCCAAGATGTGGTCGATCGATCAACTTACAGAAGTCAAACAACTGAATTATTACAGTCGTGGAGCTTCGCTGTAGAGGGGTAGTGTTTAGCTAATTGTTGACCAATGGACATTGAGATTTTAGAATTTTTGGGACAAAACACTCAGCAACAGTATGAAAAACTAACAGCGAAACTTTTGTTTGAGGTGGAATATATTGAGCCATATTTAGGCTCAGTATTATTCCCTTATTACAGCCACTACTGCGTTATCTCGGTACTCGGCATCAACTATTCTCATTATCAGTTTGGATTTTTTGATAACGGTTATCATGCCGATCGATACGATCGAATTGCCATGCTTCTTAAAAGAATCTAACAAATCATCAGAAAAATTGACTGTTACATCGTGCTTGTAATAGTCAATTAACTCAAAACCTCAACTCAATTAGTTGGAGCCTAAATCTATGCAAGTATTTCTCACGGGAACCGAAAGACTTGAGAAAATGAACGAGGAAATGTGGACGCGAATTCACAATATTATGAAGCTCAATGCTACAATTTTAATGGGGAAATATCGCGGTTTTGATCAGTTAGCATTAACATTTTTAAATGTTTTGGAATATCCTAACGTTAAAGTTTATGAAGCGGGAAGCGGTATAGGTTTTGGATATCCAATCATTGATGCAGGTCGATATCCACGTCAAGATATCCTAATGAGTCGTAGCTTGCGGGCGCGTAGCGCATCGGCAGATTATATGTTGGCAGTTCATGACGATCTTAGCTATGGAGTTAAAGCCAATTTAAGACGGATACCAGCGGAGAAAACGCGAATCATTTACGTTAACATTTGAAATCAATCATGAAACTAAAATCAATCATTTTTGACGAAAAAAATCTTAATCGCGATCGCAGCCTGAAAATCTTTGAGGAAATCCAGAAAGATTTGCTTAAAGAAATCAGAGGCGATCGCACCTATAAAATGCCTCCGAACTACATCAACTGGCATACTTTGAGCGGAATTGTCTCGGTAGCTTTGTCAAGTTGCGGTTCTGAATATGCGAAAGTTGATATTTCGGCATTTATTCATAGCTACCGAACAGCTCTTTGGTTTATCAAAGATGCTCCTATTTATTGCTTGACTGAGCAATTAATTACAGCGTTCGATCGAACCGATGCGCTTGCTAAACCTGGTATCCTTGCAGGCTGGCTACCGTCCTTACCGACTTTTCTCTTAGCCATACCTAAAGGATTTATCCACACACCGGACGGCGGTGAAGTGGATTATCTCACAATCTCTTGTAGCGATTGTGAACATCCTGAGTGGAATTCTGGTAGCTGGCACAACATTCAAATTAAACCGTTTTCGCTAGAACACAATCTATATTTTCAGATTTGCACCGTAGATTCATTAGAAACTGTCTGGACTTCAGGAACTGCGGTCAAAGCTGACGGTAGTTTGATTTACGATGAAAATGAGAGTTTGGGTAAACATACAATATCGATCGATGATAAAGCTTTCCTCCAACGCATCAGAAACTTAGTAATCAATGTGTTGTTGGCTCTGGAATTTTCACCAGATTTATTGATGTCCGTTACTGAATCTGAAATCAAGAGAAAAAATAAAGGATTCCAGCCTATCAATTGCACTTTTTCTAATGTCAGATATCCCCGATGGTTGGGTAAAAATTATCAACCTTTCTCGGTAATATCCGCAGACAAAAAAACTCATTTCTCTCCGTGTACTCACTGGAGACGAGGACATTGGAGGATGTTAGAATCAGGTGAGGGTAAGCGCTGGCGAGATAGTAAACGGCTTTGGATCGAACCTGTTTTAGTCAATTCTCAATAGCATTAATCAAGCCTTAAAATAAAATTACAATAGATAAAATACTTTTGAGGCTACCATGATAACACCAGGAACTGTCTATAACTGCTTTTCTAAATTGGTATTTGATGGTGATACTTTATCGCTCGATTCTCAAGGTGCAGAACTAAGAGTAAGATTGCGGTGGATAGATTCACCTGAATCTCAAAAAAATGGGCAAACTAGCACCGACCCCGGAATACTTAAACACTGGGAATGGGCACAAAAAGCTAAGACAGCTTTGATGAATTATGTAGCAGGAAAATCAATAATCACGGTTCCGATCGAGAAAGATATATACGATCGCTGGGTATGCGATTGTTACTTTGACAAAATATCGGCAGCAACCAACATACAAATTCAGTTATGCAAAACTGGAATGGCAGTTACTTATATGCCATTTAATCGCTTTGCCTACAATACCCGAGAATTGACTGTACTCAGAGGTGTCATTACAGAAACTGCTGCTGCTAATCGTAAAAAATTAGGGCTTTGGTCAGAGCCTGACCTAATTCTTCCTTACGAGTTCAAAAAGTTAAATCTATCCTGAAAAACAATGCAATTAGCTGAAAAAATTGTTAACTATATGAAAGCCAAAAATTACCAACTGGCTACACGAGCGGGAGAAAAAAACATAATTTATGTCGAAGGGATGAACCCGGACGGAACCCTCAATGCCGATACTCCAAATCATTTCAATGATGCCCGACTGCTTTTAGTTTTTTATGATGGATTGCCCCAGATCGAAGGTGCTTGGGAAGCAACAACCGAACCGGGCTACTACTACACCGACAATCCGATGAACCCTAACGGTGCCGCTAGAATTGCCTTTGGGCAGTATCGAGCTTGGCAAGTCGGCCTTCACGGTTACTCTCACCCGCACGAAGCTCTTATCCAGGTTGCACCTGTTCGCGTTTACCGAGATTGGAACCGGGACATGATGAGGACTGGGGATGCGATCGATGAAGGTTACTTCGGCATAAATCAGCACCACGGTTGGGGACACCCTAAGAACGACATTCACAAAGCCGGAGCTGGATGTTTTGTAGGTCGCGATCCTGACGAACACTTTGATTTTATGGATCGCGTCAAGTCTGACCCACGGTATATTGCTGACCCAAATTTTGTATTTCCAACAACTATCATTCCAGGTGACAAACTCTAATCTATGGAAAAATGAAGCAAGAAACGCTTGATTATGTTGCGGGTTCGATCGGTATTATTGCAACCATCTCAACTTATATTTTTTGGCTAGCATCTCGACAAATTAAGGTTGATTTAGTCTACAAAATTGATAAGTTTTGTCACAACTTTAGCAAAAAACAAGAAAGCGATACAATATCTACTGCGTTTAAGTTACGGCGCTGGCAAGATATGAATAAACTTCGATGGATAACTTTAGAATGTAGAATGGAGGCTATTGAAAAAAAACTGGATATTGGCTCGTGCAATATTATTGAATCGATCGAAAGACAATTTGACGATGAAGATGAAGACTAAATTACTCTAGAAAACTATGAAGTTTAAAAAACCTACTCAGGATCAATTAGATATTTTGTCAACTATTTTCGGAGGGATCGCAGGCATCGCAGAATTGCTTATCGCTTGTAAACGTGTTAGTAATGAAGACGGTCAGCTTGTTGCTGGGCTTGCATTAATTGTTTGGAGTTTTTTTAGCAATAAACCACCTCGCATTGTTAAGCTCAGAGGATTTCCAAAATTACTAGATGAATTGACGGAGGAATAGTATCACTAAGATTCCTGTCAAAATACCTAATAGAAAAAACAAAACTGCTAACTGATCCATAAATCTCATAGTAAAATCACAACTTAAAATGATTTTACTATGAGATTTACTTTTGGGTCATTATGGATTATTAATTTTATCCGATATAACCTTTGTTGTTCCTACGGCTCCGCCAACCAAACCTATGATTAGTCCAGCAGTAAAAGTGTCTGCTGGATTTGCAGACTTTGTGCGCTTCAATTCTTGACTTGCTTGATGCGCGTCCTCTTTAAATTCTTGCATTACATTGGGGACAACTTCAGCAGTTGTGAGTATGGCTGTTGTCAATGTTCCCGCCAAAAATACTGATTCGCCTGGGGTTGGTTTACGCATCTTTTCTCCTAGTTTTGTTGGATTGATGTACTACGCTCGAATTGACAAATAATTAGACTTACCTCTTTTCCAAGTAATCCTTGAATTTAGCAATCAGAGAGGGTGTTCCGTACTTCATTACTATGTAGTGAAAACACTTTTTTCCTACATCTGAATAACTTCGAGGCTTCCTTCTCCCCTGGGTGAAACCCAAACCGATTTGTATGAGTTTGCTGGCACTTGTATATTTATCGGATAATTCCAAAATGCGCTCAAAAACTGCTTTTTCTGACTCATTTGGCAGTAATCTTGCGAAATCTTCGGCATCCCAGGTAACTGGATAATCCTCTCTGGGTAAGGCTTTCGGAGTTATCTCGGATTTGATAAGGTTATCGGACATGGATAATTCTTCACCTGACTTATCTGCTGAATTATCTGGTAAATTATCTGGGTTTTGGCTGGCTTGCGATCGGTGTAAGTCTATTTGTCGAGCGAGTTCTTCAGTGGTTGATTCTGCTAACCAATAATCCCACGATACTGACTGATTTAATGCCCGATTTAGTTTGTCTATGTCCGATTCTATGTCCGATTCTATTTCAGGTAGTCTCTCAGATTGTAGTTCACTTTTTGTGTTGTGCAAGCTAAGGTTTAAATCAGGTTTCTGGTCAACTTCTGAATTACTAATAACTTGATTGTCAGACTCTGAACTAAAGCCATTAAATAACTCATAGACCCATTCAGGGCGTATCCAGTACGGCAAAATAGAAATAGGTAAATCTTTGATGCCCTCTCCCTCTTCATCTTTGATGCCCGAAATAGTTCCTTTGAAAAGTGGCTGATATTTGCTGTCCGATCGTAACTGTAGTTTGATAACTCCTGAGTTAACAGATTTACTAAAACCGTCACCACCGCCGAAAGCAGCATTAGTATCATTATGAGCAATGAAGATAGGCGCTTCTTTACCTTTGCGAGGGTCGCCGACAACTTTTCTTGTTAGTTTGCTGGCCGGTTCCGCCGTACCTTCTTCAAAGCCATATTGTGTCATCTCATCAAAGATAGAAGTCAGCCAATCGTCCTTTAGAGTTCTGACTTTGAATCGATCGTACATGGCGTTAAGTTGTTGACCAACTTCATCAAAGTTTTGATTTGCGCCATAGCCGGGAACTCCCAACTTAACCAAAGTTTTCCAGCACTCATCATAATTTTGGTGAAAGTGAGGGTCGGCAATCGAAATGATTTTGTGACCATATAAATAATGCCGGCACAGTGCTAAAAAAGCTGCAAAGTAACTTTTAAAGCTACCCATATCCCCATAAATTAGGAGGGGTTTGTGCATCAGTTGTGCAATCCAGCCTCCTTCATGCTCCTCAATCAATTTCAACAGCTTCGATCGGGCAGCAGCTATATACTCCGCTCTCTTCTCTTCTACTGTTTTCTCTCTTGCTGCACCGCCCGGAACACTATCAACAACAGAATCAGAAATAGAATCTGTTTCTGTTTCTGATTGAGAATCAAAAACTGTTTTTGTTTCTGGTATTGGGGGCTGTGAAGTTTTGAGAAGATGCTCAAGAATGGTGGGGTGATCGTGAGCCATGACCCGGACATAATTTTGCTGAGTCTCGGCTTTGTAGACCTCAACAGAGGCATTAGCCCGAAGCTTCTCTTTGACCACTACCTCCTCAACTAGAACCTCAGTGAGGGCGGAGTTAACAGCAGCATCAAGAGCTAGTTGTTTCAGTCGCTGCTCAAATTCCCAGAGCTCTTGCCGTTCAAGCTGCTCCTTTTTTTTCTGGCTGTCGTGCCAGCCAAAATATCCGCAGCCGATCGCAGCCAGAGAGCTGGCTTGCCGAACTCCCACCCAGCGATCGAAAGGAAGCGGCATCAATGCCAGACCGAGACAGCAAAATGCTCCGAAAAATGACCCGATCGTTACCCTGTTACCCATGACTCATGACTCCTATCCTTTACCCACTCCCCAATACCCAAAATCCAATGCCCAATGCCCGATGCCCGATGCCCGATGACTAATGACTGATGACTGATGACTGATGAGTGATGCCAAGACTTAAATCTCCCTGCTGCTGACTCAAATCAGTACAGCCGTAGCAACAGGGAGGTAAGTGTTATTTACTACCAGCACCAATGATCCACATAGCGACGATGATAAAGATTGCGATCGCCAAACCATGCTGCCAGGTCAGGAGATAATACAAATCCCAGAAGCAGAGAATGCCTCCGATCGCCAGTGCTGCACCGCCAGTCCGCCAGAGTCCGACATAAGTGCGATCGGCTGGCGACATGAAAAACAGACTGAGAGAGCCGATGACGATCGCCACGATTCCTAAGAAAAGATGTGACGGAAAGAGCCGGAATAAATTTGCTATGCCGATGCCGATCGAGAACTTCACTACCAAAAATAGCCAATTGTTGACATTTTTGAGGTGTTTCAGTTCCGCTGACGGCTTGAAAACCAGTTCTTCTTTAGGTTGCTGTGGTTGTTGTACAGCAGGCTTCGGGTTTTGTGGTAATTGTGGAGTTTGTAAAAACATGGTTGGTGCATTTATTGAAGGTTTTGCCGTAGAGCAGACAACAATTGGAGCAAATCTCGATATTCTGGATTGCCGAAGCTTCAGCAACTACTAAATATCCGTAACGGTTGGGTACTTTGATTCCCGGGTGATGGTCATCTGTCGTTAACCAGCCTGTGTTTGTCGTAGCAGCAGCGCCGTTCTTGTAATCGATCGAGCTGACGACTTTGAAAACGTGACCTTTAGAAATAATCAACTTTCACCTCTGAAAAATTTAGTAAATTTTGAGAAACCACGATTTATCTGCGAAGCAACACCATTAACTTTGCCTGCCATGTCGCCTGACCAGTTAACCGCTACGTTGATGGAATCCTTCGCTTTGGCTGTTGCTGAGCGTTGTACTGCCGTAGCTTGCGGGGCGGAACGCCATCGTTGTGTAGCTGAACCTGAACCTGAAGCTGAAACAAATTGAGGTTGAGAGTAATTAGACTGACTAATTTGGAGTGGAGAAGAAGTCGAACCGCCGAGAGCTGGATGGCTCAAGCCATGAGTACCGTGTTTCAAACCGTATGCAGCTTGCTTATAGATATTGCTCTCTTGATCTTTCCACTCTGCTAACTGTTGAGCAAATTCTGGATTTCCTTGCATCTTTATACTGGCTGCGTCAACTTCGGCAACTTTCTTGGCGATCGCAGCAATTACCGTGTTGTCCCAGAAAAGCTTATCTTGTACAGTTTCCTCTGTGAATTGTTCTTGCTTTTTGGTAAGTCGATAATCTTCGACTTCAACTGTTGCGCCATACTTGGCACGAGCAACGGCAACATCTATCTGAGCTTTCTTAATTTTCTCAGCGCCTTTATAGCCAGCTTCCATCAGCCAGCCTTGGAACTCACGGAAACAGATTTGTGCGTCAATGAGTAGCTTGAATTTCTCTTTGATTTCGGTGATGTGGTCAAGAAACCATTTTGCTTGGATTGCGCGATCGCCGATCGCAGCCCAGCCCTGGGGAGTAAGTTGGTTTAAATTAGCAGTTGTGATGCCAAAAACCTCATCCAACATTTGCTCACCTTCAGCATCAAGAGCGCCACCGACTAGCGTTGAGAGAAGGTAAGTCAATACATCTTGTTCTTGGTCAAGTAGTTGTTGCATTATTTTTCCTCTTAATTGCTAACGGTGTGAGCTGACAACAGATTCAGGATTCTATCTAACATTACTTACCTCATGAGATTCTTCTTCATCCTCATAGTTCATAAAATCGTTAATCCACTGTTTGGCGGCTTTGAGGGAAGAGGTGCAATCGTAGGTCATGCCTTGATCGAGAAACCGATACATACCGTCGTAGACATACCAGATCCATTGTTCGCTCCAGCGTTCATCCCCATCTATGTGAAAGCATCTCAAACGGATAATCAATCCACAATGATCATATTCATCCGATAGTGGAGGATCTATTACCCATTCTGTGATTGCACCTTTGAGTTTTAGGTAAATTAACAACTGTTTGGTGAACGACAGGACGATCGAATCAGGCAACAGATTCAGTATTGGTTTGAAATTTTTACGCATTATTCTGGTAAACCATTCGGTGTTAGGTAAGCTGTAATTTTGACCATTTCTCCCGGTTCGGGTTTAGGAAGTTGGCGCTCAACTTGTTTCATTGCCTGAATAACGCAAATTTCCGCGTCACCGTAAAATGTAAAAATTTGGGTTGGGTGACGGCTGCTGAAAACGTAAATGTTTCGAGAATATTGATTGATGGGTTGAGCTTTGCCTAATAACCAATCAAACATCTATTTCTTCCTCACCTAAAGTATCAATATCATCGGCTAGAAAGGCATTCGCCCATTTCAGAGCTAGGGCAATGGCATCATTTTCGGTAGTAGCTGTTCCATTTGTTAGGATGTCGGCATTTTGACCATTACAAACGAACCAATACCAGTACCAGTAATTCAACCTTGCACAGGGAACGATTTTGATTTCTAGTCCCATATAATAAAAAGTTTCGCCAGCGGTTTCATTTGGTTCCGGTGTCCAGTGCCGTAACTCATCTCGATCGTGTAAGTTTTCTACGATCGAGCTACCAATACTTTGAAGAAGGTTGACTGGCAGAAAATTCAAAACTTGTTTAAGCATTTCAGTTTCTAGTTGATGAACGTTTGTGATGAATGAAGAAAAGGTCAATATCATCAATTTGTCTTTGAGCAATAAGGAGAGCATCATCTCGACTACCAGCACTTCCTTGTTGAATCACGGTTTCTCGACAATCCCGGATGTACCAGTAACAATGGAATTTATCGTTAATTTTCCAGCTTTGAATACTTATCCATAAACCTAAGTATTCATGGTCTTTGGCTTGAATTTCAGTCACTTGAAAATATCCAGGTCTACTCTTCAAATGACTCGATAAAACTTCGACAACGTGGCTGACGATCGACTCTGGAAACAAACTCAGTATTTCGTCAAGCATGGCTTATTCTAAATAAGTTTTAATTTCTACTTCCTCTCCCAGTGCGGGTCTGGGTAGCTGGCGTTCGACTTCTTTCAGCGCCCGAATCGCGCAGACTTCAGTGTCGCCGTAAACTGTAAAAACTTTTGTTGCGTGACGGCTGGTTATAACGTAAACTTTTCGAGAATATCTATTGGCAACTTTCGCTGTTCCGAATAACCAATCAAGCATCTATTTGTTCCTTCTGTTTCTAATTAATCTCATCATCCTCGCTCATAAAGTTATTAGTCCATGTCATAGCTAAATCATAGGCATCATTTTCAGTTGTTGCTGTGCCAGTTTTGAGAATGTTGACACCTTCCCCGTCGTAGATAATCCAATCCCAATCCCAATAATCTAGTCGAGCTTTGGGAGTAATTTTGATTTGTACGCCTGAGTAGTAAGATGGTTCCCCTTGCTCTGATTTATTCCACCCAATCATTTCTCGTTGCTGTAAATTTTTTACGACTTCATTATGCAACTGACGAAGAATCTCTATTGGTACTAAGTTCAACATTTTTTGAATCATTGTTAATTTTCTACAACTATTTGAACGATCATCAAAATTATCACAACCACAACCACCAGATAAAGAAAATTGATAGCAATAGCTACCAAATACAGCGATGCCCGCATCTGAATAATTCTCAGGGAATTGACAGCGAACCATTCAGTATATCCATCCAACCCTTGTTTTCTTAAAACATTGTGTTTTTTTAATATTTGGTGCATGACAATTTCGGTCAGCCTCATATTCATTGTCGGTGCGATCGCCTTGATGATTAAATTGCTTTGGTATTCTTCTGAAAGATAGTATCTGCGTCGTTTCGGTGTCCCGCTTAAGCCGACTTTGCACATAGTGATACCCTCTGCTAGCACTGCCAACGGGTCATGGAAAATATAGACAAAACCCGGTCTGTAATAGTTCTGTTTCTTGATTTTCTTCGGTATCCTCTCCCCCCGTAATATTGGCTTTGGTTTGGGTTTTGGCTTTGGTTTCATAATTTTCCTTGCTTTAGTAGAGATATTTGATGATTCAGTAACGCAATCTTTTGCTGACCCAGTTTCGTTGTCCGATTGGCTAACGTTTTAATTTCGTTGTCAGCCTCAATTCGTGTATTAATGTCAGATGATTTTCTCGGTTTTTCTAGTTCCTCACAGCGGGCGTTGTTCGATTCAATTTCTGCTTGGAGTTCATCGATCGACATTTCGACCGCTTTCTTCAATTTGCCTTTTTTGGCTGTACTTTTTTTGCTTTCGTTTGAGGTTCAGGTTTAGGTTCAGGTTTTGGCTTAGAAATTTCATAAAGTTGACCTTTCATTAACACCAGTTGCTGTTTAACTAAGCGTTCATTCCGTCTGGCTAAAGAGAGAATTTGTCTAGTCAGTTCTAGCTGAATTTTGCTGTCAGTCTCTTTTTCCGACTGATTTGCGAGTCGTTGTTTAGCAAAGGTATTTTTTTGATGTTCCTTTTCTAATTCCTCATAAGTCATGTCGGGGATGCTTTTACGTCCCATCTCATCTCCTATTTGTTATGACTGTTGTTATTGTTACTACCGATTGATGGTGCAATTTGATAAATTTTCTGGTTATTAACTGTTTGGTTGCCGTGAACGATCGTCGGTCGCGCTTCATTCACAGCTTCTTTGTACCCAGTTTGATAGCAAACTGCACCGAAACCTACAATAAGGGCTGGAACGGCACCACAAATTAAAGAACCCACCCATATCGAGCCTTTTCCAGATTCTTCAGTAATTTCTGTAGAATCTGTAGAATCTGTGAGTGAATCGTTAGAAAATTGGTCATTCATGATTGTTTAATTCTTGCGACTGTGTGTTCTTGATCATTAGTTGACAGTTCCAGCCAACCTTCATCACCCATATCTTGGACATCGATTTCAACACGCCATTCTTGAATTAGAGTACAGAATGAAATTTCGGGTACACTACCTACTCCAAATTCTTTCAGAAACTCAAGAATGGTTTTCATATCATTCGTTGGCTCCATTCTTCCTCTTGCTGAACTTGATGAACACTAACATTTAGCAAACCCCCGTCATAAATACTGAAGCTGAACTCACAGGATAGGGATTGGCGGGAGCGGTAAAAATTGAAATCAACCACTGAATCATTGCTCTTTCCTCTTGTCTAGATTGAGGTGTAGATTTCTTGGTACAGGAACAGGAACAAGAACAGGAACAAGAACAGGAACAGGAACAGGAAGGGGAACGCAAGCTCGCATAGATAACTAAAGCAGTGAATAGTTTTTCTCTGTGAGCTTGCCTAGCTTGATGCTCCAGAACTAGGCGATCGTTATAAACTTCAGCTAGTTCTCTGCAAGATTCGATTAGCCCCAAAGTCCAGTAATCTGTTTCGATTCCTGTTTTTTTCCCGGTAAACTCCCGCCACGCAAATCTAAAGGAGTCGATCGAATAGAGTCAGTGATTGAACCAAAATTTGCTCGAACTTTAGTTGCTCTGTCTTGAAGTTTGCCCACTACATTTGCGCCCAGGGCAATGCAAAAAGTATCAACTATTTGTTCGGATGCTGCCTCAGCAACATCAGTCATTGCTAAGCTGGCTTCTTGAGTGAGCGATCGAATAGCAAGTACCATTCCATTGGTTTCTTCTTCCGCGTCGCGGTGTTCACTATGATCAACCGCAGTCTCGTCAATATCATCATTTTGAGCTTCCGCTGCGGTGCCTGTCCGTTTGCCAGCTATTTGTAACAGTGCGTCTGCTGGGGACATCATTTGTTCTCGTACCAGTCGGTAATATTCAGTCACTTCGAGAGCATCAGCCTCTAAAACCTGAGAGTTCTGCCAATCTTTCTGACCCAGGGCTTTACGGACATTGGTGATGTCGCTAACTTTGCCCAGGCCAAGTTGAGCTTTGAGTTCGATTCTTGAAATACTCATCTGTGTTGATTCCTATGTTTTGTAAGTAATTGCGGGTTTTGTCGATATCTCGATCGCAGCTCAAAAAGATTTCCTCTAGCTGAACCAGACACCATTTTGAAAAATCCGAGAATTTGCGACTATAGAGCGATCGGTCAATTTCTGGGCATTCTTCCTCAAGCAGCGCCAATCTTCGTTTAAAAGTTGCTTCTGCCATTGGCTTATTCGTTTTGTTGGAAATCTTGCCCAGTTCTGCCCTTAACTCCGATCGCGTCCAGAAATTGCGCCTACCCGATTCTTCTGTAACTTGCGCTGTTATTGTCTTTCGGCGTTTCATCTCTTTGTATGAGCTAATTTAGGGATAGCTGGCTGTCTTTCAAGTAGCTCACAGGCATTTAAAAAAAATTATCGATCGTCCCGTCCGCTTCCTTTTGGGACTGCTGGCTCAGGGCTTTTAGCTTTGGGGTAAGTTTTCGTTGCGTCCCAGTAGCCATATTCCCGTGCTTGTTCCAAAACTTTGCGAGCTGCTTCTTGAGCCGTTTTGCCGAAACCTCTGACAATGCAGTTGGGGTTGAACGAACGTTCAACCACAACTAGATGCTGTTGCTGTAGTAACATAATGCTGTCTCCTAGTGCCGTGTGCCGGCATTGGTGGAAAGTCTGGTGAACGTGTTGACGCACGTTTACCAGGCGTTTTTGCCAATGTAACACTAAATTAGTGTTACGTCAAGAAAAACTTATAAAGTTTCTAAGTTTTCCATTATCCTGATTTGAGTAGTCAAAGGATTTTATGGGATTTTATGAGATTTCATGGCAAAAAGTAGGGATAGTCGCGATCGGATAAGTGTTACATTCGACGTGGGGCAGTTGCGGGAGCGATTAAAAGCTCAGGCGATTGAGCCGAGCCAGTCACTGGCATCGATCGTCAGGATGGCTGTGCTCGAATGGCTTGAGCAACGGGAAGCTGTCCAATCTGAAGAATCTGAAAATTCTGAGAATTCTTAAAAAAAGGATTAAATTGATATATTCAGTTATTGAAAATGCTAAAAATCTATATACAGTAAGTATTACAAGTAAAGTGAAACTACTTTGAGGTGGCAACTTTGACCCATCCCTCGCCAAGTACAAGCCCCAGAAACAAGAATCCATTTCTGTTTCTGACCTCTTGACCACTTTGTCAAGTACAAACGCCGTAAAATCGAGCGTTCTAGTTTCGCTAAATATCTTGGGTTACAAAAACGTGTTTCTGTATTTTTCAGAAACAAAACGTGTTTTTGTGTTTCTGAGAGAGTAGTATAGAAGTTTAGGGGGTCAGCCGAGACACCCAAAAACTTAAGCAGGGGAAGCCGCAGCCCTGAGATGGCGGCACTGTTCCAGCGAGTGCGTAGCACGGGCGAGGCGCATAGCGCATCGCTTTTCTGTCACCTGTGGGTTGGTGAGACTTTTAACTCTTCTGTAAGTGGGTATGGAGAAGAACGCAATCCGAAAGCTGCCAATAAAGCTTGCAAAAGAAACAGAGATCGAATTGTGCCGCTAACTCCTCGGTTGCAACAACTACTTCTCGATCGCATACCTAAAAATTGGCAAACTGAACCGAAAAATGACCCAATTTTTTACCGACTAAATTTTTTACAGTGTCGAAAGAGGTCGTCGAAAGAAGTACGATCGACGGCAAGAATTTCTGCAATCCCTACTCTTATTTAAGTCACCTCACCTTTGCAATACAGAGTTATAGAAAACTTTTCCACCAGGATAGGGTTCCCAGTGAATGCCTTCTAAAATTTTACTTTGTTGTCTGTACCTGATTACGCTCCTTATACTATGACCGAATATGGTCGCCCTAGGCGTGTCAAAACCTCTCTTAAAGCCCTTAACAACCTATTTAGAAATGGTGAACTTCGCCGCCATGATGATTAATTAAATGTTTAATAACATTATCCTTAATCATGTTTCTCCGAACCATTTCAATGAGCAATATCTGCGCTTCTTCAGCCGAAAGTGATTGAGTCTCATCCGAATAAACTTTGAGTTTAAATTGCTGTTCAACCGTAAGTTCAGTTGAAAGCTTATTCGATTGATCTTCATCATTTCCTGTTCTTTCAGTGGTCATAATCTCTACTGTTTTAATCGTCTGCTTCCTGGGTTTTTTCCTTGTCTGTTAGAGAATCCGTGAATAGAGAATCGGTTGAAGAATTGTTATTTTTGAGGGTTATCAATTGATTGATTCGATCGCGAGTCTCCGCACTTTCCCCCTCCAGCCACTGAACTATCACAGCCACGTCGTACTTAGTCCCTGGTGTCTGCCAACCGTACATTTGTGTTAGCAGAGCTTGCATCCGTTCGGGATGGTATTCATTCCACCAAATCAGAGCTATATCTCGCAGTTTCTCTGCATCTTCTTCACTAATTAATTGGTTGGCTACGGGTTCAGGTGTGGTTGGTGTGGGCGCAGAATTTGATGTTGCTGTCGCTTCACTTATAGTTTCGGCTGGCGTGACCGGTATGGATTCCTCTACAGGTTCCTCTACAGGTTCAGATGTTGGTGTGGTTGGTTCGTCTATGGTTTCAGGGGGTTCGGGGGTTTCGGGGGTTTCGGGGGTTTCGGGTTCAGGGGCTGCGAGTAAGGCAGTGAAGGTGGCTTTTTCAGCTTCGGTCAGGCTTGCCCAGACCTTTTGGCGATCGGCTGCACCTGCTCCGCAAACTTCCTTCAAAACACTCTGGATATTTCTGGCTAATTCCGGGTCGCCGGCTTCGAGCACTGTCCGAATATATTCGAGTAGGCCAGCTTCTTCTATTTGTTGCTGAGTTTGCTGATCAACCTCATTTTTTGAAAGATCAACCTCATTTTCGGTAGGTCGATCGGAATCAAAGCCTTGCTCTGTAAGGTTTTGATCGACCCGATCAACCTGATCAACCTTTTCACCCAAACTTTGCAAATCTTCTGCTGCCGTCGCCTCATTTTTCAACTCAGCGCTCGGATCGGAAATCGAATTACCGCTCGAGTTGGAAGTTGGTTCAGAGGTTAGCTCGGAGGTTAGCTCGGAGGTTGGCTCGGAGGTTGGATAAACGGTCTGCTCAGAAATTAGTAAAGTTTGAGAAACAGGATGATCAGGTTGATCAGGTTGATCAAACCCAGACGTAGCAGGGTGATCAACCTTACGATCGACCTCGTTTTTTTCGTCGATTTTCAAAACTTGAGGTTGATCAGCAGCCTCAACAGGGATTGAATCAACCTCATTTTCACCAACAGCGACGGGTTCGGGAACGGGTTCGGGAACGGGTTCGGGAATGGGTTCAGTTTTGCACCAAACTCGAACTCGTTTATTGGATATCGATCGGAACTCTCGCTCCCAGCCAAATTTCTTGAGGATAGCGGTACAGCGCATTTGGTGCGATCGCTCTTGTCTGCTCAGGTCAACTTGGAGATGAGTGAGCAGATCGCTAAGCTGAACATATCCCCGGTGCTCGATAAAATTTTCGATGACATCTTCCCAGGGATCTGATGACTGAAACTCTTGAGCAACGTACTCGGCAGTCTCTTCATCTTCATAATCGAGGCAAGGTTCTTCACCAGATTGGTAAGCCAGCATCGCAGCAGCCCAAATATCATCTCGTTCTCTCTTTAACCGTTTGGTATCGATCCGGTGTTGGACTGGGATTACCCAGAATCGCCGGTTGCCTGTTTCATCAGCGAGAAATTCTTGCTTGTTGGTGGTTGCGACAATGATGCTGGGTCGGTTGAAGTCTTCAATATCTCGGCAATATGGCGGTCGAATTTTGTCTGTCCCGGTGGATAAAAAAGCTTTGGTTGCGCTGACATCGCGCCGTCTGAAAATACTTTCTAGTTCTGCCCATTCAACAAACCAAGCTTGGTGCAATTTGAGTCTTTCATCTTTATCAGAGACAGTCCCCAGAGAATCGTCAAAGTATTTGTCTCCCGCAAGTATCTTAAAAAAAGTGGACTTTCTATAGCCCTGCTTCCCTTGCAAAATCAGAACTGTGTCTATTTTGCAGCCTGGCTCAAAAGTCCGCTTGACAGCGCCAATTAATGTTTTGCGGACGAACATTTCATAAATTGGATCGTTAACACCAAAGTATTTTGCAGCGAGACTATCTAAAATCGAAGTATCTGAAGCCACTGGCAGAGAATTTAGATACTCTTGAATAGGTGAATATTGATTTTCCACGGCTATTTCTGTGAGAATGTCTTGGACATCTTCTCTACTCGATCGAGCCAATACTCCGTGTCTGATTGCGAGTTGAAGACGGACTCGATCGAGAGATACTGGTTTCCCATCTATTTCGATTCGTTTGCTGAGTGTGTTTAGCCTGATCCGCTTCCCAAAATGTCTATTCAACTTTTTGTAATCCTGAATCATCTTGTCATCAGAATTGAAAATATTGAAACCCGATGACTTTTGATTTTCTAACTCAGCAACAGAAGCAGGAACAGAATCAGCAACAGAATCAGGAACAGAATTAGGAAGAGAAGTAGAATCAGATTCCGGTGAGAAACCTAAATCAAAGGGTTGCTGAGCTTTGAGAAAGCGCCAGTATACGCCTTTGATGCAGCTTTCTACTCCATCAGGAATATAGTGTTTGATAGAAGATATGGGGTTGGATTTAAGAGCCGAATCCCACACCTGCTGCCATTCATCCTCATCCCATCCACCACCGGGTGAACAACGGCGACAAGCATCCAGAAACAATGTATAAGCATCATCATCTGTAAGTTGTCCAAGTCGCTGGAACTCTGTCTGAACTCCAAGTAAATCTCTGGCGAGCATTGCCATTGATGTATTTCTTCGAGTTTCGACGCCATTCAAATAAACCTTAGCCTTGCCCAAAGCGGAATCCAAGGGTATGGCGATCGGCACCGGAACCTTAAGATCCTTAAATTTTATCTTTTTGGTTCCTGGCGCGGGGAGAGTTTCTGTCGGCTTTATAAGTGTTGCTGTTGACGTACTCGGACTTCCTGTACCGTTAGCGGTATTTTCAATACTTATCGGTCTAGAAGAATTGACTAATAAGTCGAGTAAGTTTTGCTGATTTCGCTCCTCCTTTCTTCTTTGCTCAAGTTCCCGGAATAATCTAATGAGACGTTCCCGCAAATCATTGTAATTGTATCGAATACCTGATTCACTGACAATTTCTGACTTGACTGGTTGGCGATCGGGTTTGACGTGCCAACCCCCTGCTAGGCGAAACACCCTACTGGGATTTTTATTACTTTCATCAGCTTCCATGATCTCGATGAGAAGCACTTGCAGTTCGCGCCACTGTTCCGGTGTAATAGGCTCCTCAAACAGCCAATACGGCTGCATCGACTTATCACCGCTAAATATGGTGAACGTCGGCTCTACAAAGTTTACAGCACTCCATTTTTCAAATTGTTCAGCCAGCGGTATATCGTCCCATTCGCAGAAAATACCGCAACAACGGGTGATATCAGCATCGGTGTGACCAGTGCCGCCAGCGCCGTTGACGACTACATAGACACCGCGATCATCTGTTTGATATTGTTCAATTTGTTGCCAGTCTAAGCCAGAGAGTTTGCGCCCTTTATCTTTTTTCTTACGATCGTCTGTGGAATAATAGAAAAATCTCAGAAAAGCTTCCCCTGGCTGATATCCCAGGTAATTGAGATGTTTTTCTGCTAATTCACGATCGATCACGATTTTATTACTCACGTCTTTGCTACTCCTGATTTTATTCCTGATTTTTCAACTCCAGATTGATTCAAGGAGTTGATAAGAGTCTGCAATTTAAATTGCAAACGGTCTATTTCGGCAGTTAGATGGTTGCGTTCTACCTCCATATCAACAATTTGTTGTTGAAGACAAGTAATTTTCCTTCGATCGGCTGTGTCCTTCTTCTGTTGTGCAGTTTTTTTTGGCGTGTTTTTAGGTTCAGCGACTGATTCATTAAGGGATTCAGTAGTTGATTGAGCAAGTCGATCGGCTATACATTCACAGCACAAACCGCCAGTCAACTTCGCAAAACGACGTTTACCATCTTTGTGGTAATTGGTGCGGCACCATCCGTTTATTGTCATCAGAACCTCTGCTCTATTACATTTCAGTATTTTGTTGAGAGAGATTCTGAGAAAAGTAAAGAACTAGAGCAGCTTCAACTAAAGAACCGACACTAATTCTTTTGTGCGCTGCAAAAACACGAACTTTGTGGTCAATTTCTTCAGAAATTAATAAAGTGCGCTTAGTTTTTTTGACTTTCTCTGGCAAATTGTTGGTATCCGCTAACACAGTTAGCACTGTTGAGCTTAGTGATTCTGTCATCATATAAAAGAAATAGTGAGTAAGAGATTGGTAGCTGTCCACGCTGAAAATTTCCTGACTGCGTGTTATGGTTGCCCGTGCATTGCAAGTAAAATATGCCAAGCTCGAAGAAGAATGATGGAGCTTTGCTAATGTACGGCTAAGTTGTTACGCTAAAGTAAGGCGGACGTAGTACCTGTTTCAATGTCAGGACAGGCTAAGACCGCAAAGCATTTAAGGGTGTGGTGATTGAGAATCCAGAACAGCTCAAAGCAAACTAAGGTTCCGAACAGCTCAGAATGTGATTAACTCAATGTCTCTATGTCTTAAGCTATTACTAGCTTGAGTTTGCTTACCTTTCCCTGTGCTCTGTGCCTTGTACCTGCGAATAGGATGCTTGGTAACTCTCTTACCATGCGTATTTACCACAATAATACCTTATTTACCAAATGGATACCCCATCTCATATCAAATTTCGTTTTTCGGAGGGCGACTATCCAGATGTGGAAAGTGAGTCTTCCCTCCATGTGCAACATCCTCCCAATCCTTCTCAAAATGATTCGGAAAACTCTGAAAGCGACAGCCAGAGAGAACCTCAGCGATATATGATGGATGATCGCGCCAGGAAAAAATTTGCTGAGCTGATCTATGAAATGCGTGCAAATCGGCCATACCGAGCATTTGGTCGCCTGTTGGGCGTAACTCATCCGACCCTAATATCTTGGGAGAAGCTAGAAGGGGTTCCCGACCTGGAAAATTTGGAACGTGTCGCTAAATTCAGAGGTGAAACTCTTGAAGAATTGAAGCTACTCCTTGCGGGGAAGCGCAAACCCACCCCATTGCAAGAACTCGTACAGCAAGTTCGTACTATTTCAAAGGAGGAGCTTGCTGTTGTACTCCAGGTTATTGCCGAGCGGATTGCCTCCTGAATTCTTCTATTTCCCTTATGACTTTTTAATAAATGTATTTACCACTATTGGTAAATGGTGTATATTGGTAAGTAAGTTACCAGCACTATTTACCAATGAGTAGCAATGGCAAAATTACCGACAACGTTTACCAGCCTTGACTTATCGGGTTTTGACTTAGATAATCACAAGAAGCCGAACCCAGGATACACAGGAATTAACCGAGAAATGGTGGATTTTGCCTGTGCTGCACTTCAAAAAAATCGTGTAGGGATTGCAGTCCGGTCAGTGAATGCAGCCCTCAAAGAAATCTACGGTTTTGGAGGCAGTACGGACGCCGTATGCAAACTGGTCAAGGAATGGCGATCAGATAATCTGTCACTCCTCAAGCAAGGAAAATCTGAAAAAGATTTAGCAAGTGCGTTGCTGGAAGCCGTAGATGACGGATTGCTTGATGAATCGGAAGTGCCTGAAGAAATCCTGGCAGTCATGAAGCAAATGGGATTTGCCATTTACCGTCTCGCTTACCAAAAAGCAGATACCGTTATTTCAGGCGATCGAATGAAATCTCTCGCTCAGGAGAACGAAATTCTTCGGCAACAACTCAAGGATTATCCTCAAAATCAGTACGAGTTGAATTTTTACAAAGGGGAGTACGAACGCCAACGCGATGAACTGAGGGAAGCGTACATGAATCTGAACAAGCAACAATTGGCAGATTCTGAAGAATTTCGTCATCGGTTGGATTCCCTACAAGCCGATCGCAGCGAATTACAAGCAAAACTTACAGTTTCCGAACAACGGTTGGCTGAAGTTGCTGAATTTGAAACGGCAGCCCGCGATCGAATCTCTGAAATCTCTAAACTCAACGGTCAAATCGAAGCACGGGAACGTGAAGTTTCTAGCCTTCATGCTCAAATTCAAACTCTCCAAGCACAAGTTGGTGAGAAACAAGTTCTTGAATCTCAACTAGAACAAGTGAGAACTCAGCTAAGAGAAGCTTCAACAACAATCACTAACCTGCAAAGTCAACAGAAAGTTAGTGGCGCTTTACAAGTCGATCGAGTTTTAGATGATTCAGATGATGAGCTAGTCACTGATGCTCAGCTTATGGTGGAAAACGAAACACTCCATGCTGATTTGTCGGATGCTCTTAAAGAAATTGAAGATTTGAAAGCACGTCTCGCTGAAACTCAAGTCGCTCAATCTGAATTTCCCTCTGAATCTCAAGCTGAATTACTTCCTCAAATACTCCACGAACTACTCCCTGAAACGATTTCAAACTTTGTTGACCCTCTTTTAAAACCCGCTAACTCTGACTCTGACCCTGACCCTGCTATCTCTGACTCTAGTTCAGAACCAGTTGAGTCTGTTGAATCTGTTGAACCTTCAGCTAAGTCATTTGAACCTGTTTCCAGAAACAAAAGGCAAAAAGTTACTGTGCCTAGATGAGTAACAGTAAGAGAAACAGAAACAAAACAGAAACAAACAGAAACAAAAAGTTCAGTAACAGTTGCTGTTACTGTTACTGAGCTTAGAAGGGAGAATGGGTACTGTTAGAGAGCTACTAAGTTTTGAGTGGGTAGCTCAAAACTTGTAGCAAAATTTGTGACTCAAAAGCTCGATTGCTGGGTAGAGAGTAATTAGCAATTGATAATTGGATTAAAGACATGATAGATCAAAAAAAAGAAATTCAGCTAATGTTATTGGCGCGATTTCCTTTGCTGTGGATGGTGAGCCCGGAAGAAGAACCAGCAGAAGAAATTTTGTGCGATGTGATCAAAGCCGTTGAGGGACAAATCTATTTCTGGGATTTCGCCAGGGGGTGGAATGACTCAGGCACAGGCAAGGGAAACCCGATGCAAGCACTGGAGCGCATCAGTAAAGCGCCGCCAATGGAGCAAGTCACTGTATTTGTCATGAAGGATTTAGGGAGTTTAATAGCCCCCGGTGCCAATGGTCAGATAGCTATGAACCAACTAGCGATCGTCCGCGAACTGAAAAATCTGGCATTTCAAATTGCCCGCGACCGCCGCTGTCTCGTCATCCTCTCCGACCAACTCCGAATTCCCCAAGAACTGTCTCAAGAAACGACGGTGGTAGATATCTCCTTACCAGGCATCGAGGAGATATCGAACTTGCTCACTCGATTGGTGGCACCCCCGGATCTCAAATTAAGTGCGGAACAACGGCAGCAGTTTATCAAAGCTTGCCAGGGGCTGACCCGGTGCCGGATATCTCGTGTCCTTGCCAAATGTTTGGTACGTGGTAAACGAGGCAAAGTTGATAGTACCGCCCTAGCTGCGGTCATCGAGGAGAAACGCCAAACCATCCGCGAGACGGGCATCCTAGAATTTATCCCGCTTGAATCAGGTCTGGAAGTAGTCGGCGGACTCGAAATTCTCAAACAATGGGTCAAATCTCGATCGCGCTCCTTCACTGACAAAGCCCGCGAATATGGTTTGCCAAACCCCAAAGGTGTCTTACTCGCTGGCATTCAAGGGACTGGTAAATCGCTACTTGCCAAGACGATTGCCACTGAATGGAAACTCCCCCTGCTGCGCCTCGATGTCGGTCGCGTGTTCGGCAGCATGGTCGGTGAAAGTGAGAACCGCATCCGACAGGTAATTAAGCTCGTCGAGGCGATCGCACCATGTATATTATTCTTGGACGAAATAGACAAAGCGTTCGCCAACATCACGTCTGGCATGGATGGTGATTCCGGCACTTCCCAGCGAGTATTTGGAACGATACTTACTTGGATGCAAGAAAAGACCGCGCCAGTGTTCGTGGTGATGACCGCGAACAGAGCGGAAGTTTTACCCGCCGAGCTAATTCGTAAGGGGCGGATTGATGAAATTTTCTGGGTTGACCTGCCGAACCTCACAGAGCGGGAGGCAATTTTTCAAGTTCACCTCACCCGCGTCCGGCCCGATCGAGTCAACCAAGGCGATTTCGATTTGAAGCTACTGGCAGAGCAATCGAAAAATTTTTCTGGCGCTGAGATTGAGCAAGTGGTCTACGACGCGATGCAGTGTAGTTTCAGCGTCGGGGTTGAGTTCACCCAGCGAGACTTACTCGTTTCGATCGCCGGCTGCGTCCCTCTGGCACAAATAGCCGAGGCGCAAATTGATGATTTGAAAACTTGGGCCATTCGATCGGGTGCTAAATCCGCCAGCATTGCCGATCGGACTGAAACACCTGCGACTTTCTACTCTCATCTCTCCCCTCTTGAGGTTGACGAAAATTAATTGTTATTAAAAAGCGAAGCGTCGCCCTGAGCGTAGCCGAAGGGTCGAAGGGCAGGAACCGCCTAGCCGAAAGGTTAAATGCTTCGCTTTTTGATTCTGATTTATGAAACAAGTCATTTACTCTCAAAAATCAGATGGAAGAAATTGAACTAGGCAAAGTATTTGCTAACCCTAATGTTAGAAGAGACGGATATCTTCTCAGAAAATTGATTCTGAGAAATAAACGTGCTATTGGATGGTGGAGTTATGGCAGATGTGGAAGCACTAACGGTCTTTTGTGGTTGCAAAATTACGCAGGCTATTACTCACCTGATTTCTGTCTAGAATTCCAATCTGAAGAAATAGCATTAGAACGGACTCGGAAAATTCTTGAAGAGTGGGACAAGAATGATAAACGTCCTACTTGGACAGTTTAATGCGAGAGTTTAAAGTTGAGGAATTGGTCACATAAATTGAGGCAGAATATGGAACCCCATTTTGTTCATCCTTTGTCAAGCGTGGAAACGATCGATACCGATGAAGGTCAAAAAGAAGTAATGAATAGTTGGGCATTTGCCTCAATGATTTGGACAAGCGCCGTCACTGGCAACACAAATGCTTTAGCAATAGCCACCGAACTATTTACCAACAAAGATGAGATTCAAACTTTTCTCGAAGCTTCTAAAGCAGGAAACGAAGCAGCTATAGCAGGTGCGATCGGAATTATTGCTTTTGCCATTGATGACAAATTAGCTGAAGCATTTGAAAATAAAGGTTCAGAAAATTGAAATAGTCGTGTAATGCTTCGCTGTAAGGAAGTGATGTTTTGAGTTTGTGAGTCAGATCATGTCAAAAGTAAAGATGGATGCTGAAACACTGTCGAAGAATTTGCAACACTTTAATGGAAGTGAGCAATATTACAAGCATTTCCTTGGACTTCTGTACACCGATGGAGTCAAATACTTGGCTGAAAATGCTGAAGCTTACTGGTTGATTGATGCGATCGTCTCCTATCAACACAGACTGAGGAAAGTTCGTAGTTTAAGTGAGTTTCAACTTTGGTTCCTTCATGTTGGCGATAAACATGAATTTATCAAGCCTAAATCGCCTAATGATGCTGTTTTGACTTGTTGGGAAGATACGCCAACTCCCGAAACTAAACCTGCGATTATTCAGCAGATACCTTATACCGAGTTTCCTTTGCCTGAAATGAAGCTTTTCTTACGAGATAGAGTTCTTCTATTGCCAAGCGAAAATTAAGCCTTGAAACCCTGTCCAGTCTTCCTACTCTGGAGACTGGACACACTTTTGCACTACATCATTTAGCCAATATTAGGACCAAATCGAATGACTACCAACGAACCAATTCCCGAACTCACACTCCAAGAAAAGCATAAACAACTGGCAGAATTGCAGGCAGAAGTTAACACAATTTTTGCTGAAGCAATCAGTAATAAGGTCAAAAATGTTGACTTTGCAACAGAAATTTGGGTGAATGCAATGTTAGAGAAAAAACCTTATGTGGCAATTGCTTGTCGCATGATTCACCACAGCACAAATTTTCTGGGAGATGAATTGCTGCAATTTCTACGATTTCTAGCTAACAAAACTTTGGAAAAAGATGCTTCGAGCGTACAGTGGGCAGTCGATTTAATTAATCAAGGTTTAATTATCAACAACACCCTCAAAGAGGACAACAAAAATGGCCAATTTGAAGTGCAAAATCTGTAGCGGTCAACTCATGTTTCTTGGTCAGTTAGGCTATCTTAAACACTTTCAATGCCGAAACTGTGGGATGAGTTTTAACCAAAGTCCCAAAATTGTCAGAGATGAATTTGATCGTATTATTTCAGTCAAATACTAATCATGGAACTCACACAAACCAAACAATGCGCTAATTGCCCGTGGAAAGTAGACAGAATATTGAGCAAAATTCCTGGCTATAACCGGGAAATCATGAAGCTATGAAAGGGACGATCGCTAATCCAAAAAGTGATGTTTCAGAGGCTATCTATCAATTAACAAATCCAAATATGGCAATGGCTTGTCACTATTCCACAGATGAGAAATTGCTTGAATGTGTGGGTTGGATTTATCACCAACTACGAAACAATAATCTAGCTCTACGACTGGTATTGATGCGCTCAGGTCAAATGAAAGAGCTTGATATTGATGGCGCACAACGGGCAACTTTTGCAGAAACTTTAATTGAAGAAAAATCATGATTTGGAATTACACAACTAACCAAGAAGGCAGCAATGTAGTCCTAGAAATAGACGATTTTATTGACATTATAAAATGTCTCGATCGTGCAGCAGATACCTTGTTAATTACGACCCGAACAACCCAAAGTAAATACGAGACAGAACCTGGCAGGTTAGCACTAAAATTGGTGCAACAGTTGGGTTATGATTCGATTGATTTGTCAGACAAAGATTAATCGGTGAGGGCTTCGCCACAAGGAATTGATGAACGTAGCGGAAGGAAACAAAATGTCTCAACAAATCAGTGAAGAAATGAAAGATAAATTCAATCAAATTGTGCACAGTGCCAATGAACAAGGTTTGAGTATCAGAGACTTTGCGATGCCTACGCGCCCGCAAGCTACGAAGTTTGGAACAATACGGTTTCACAGGATGTTAACTATGTAGCCTTCTCCACTTTCTTGCTAGAAAACGTTACAGGTTTGCCAGGAAAACCCCATATTGATGAAATGGTCGCTGCTACTATTTTGGGAGATTTAGACACACTCCAAGCAGTTATAACCGTTATTGCTGACGGCTTAGTTAAGTATCAAAAACTCATTTAACTTAAGTTAATGCTTCGCTTTTAAGGTTGAGGAAAACAGTTCATATTGATTGTTTTCCTCTCAAATAATTAACACCATGAAACACATTGTCGTCTTAGAAGTCATTGATGAAAAAAATCTGACAGCCGAAGTCTTGCAGGAACCGCCAATGATTTTAACTTGGTGGGAATGTATTTCTTGTTCAATCGAAAAACAGTTGAAGATTCGATTACTGAAGGTCAAATCATGACTTACGTTTATGTCGAAATATACGGCTGTACACTACGAAGTATCAAGACTTCAGAAGTCCAAAAAAAGGAGTGAAAATCATGGGGCATCACACGGAAGAAGTAATAGACGAAGCTGCAAGAATCCAAATAGAGGTTGATAAAATCTTTGAGACGGCTCGATCGAATAACTGGAGTTTGGAACAATTTGCGATTAAAGTTCTCGCGGGAGCCACAGATTATGAACTTGGATATTTCTCAATTGCTGCTCAACTCGTTCAAAATGTGACCAAATTAGATGGACAAAGCTCAATCAATATCCTGAACTATTTGCTTTATAAAGTTCGTCAGTTAGACCCTTTGAAGATTAAGCAAGCACAAAACATACTCTTCCAGGGCTTAGTCATCAATAAACAGGAAACCGAACAACGATTAGCAGAAAAAAGGAGAAATTAGCATGAAGACTACTTACAAAGCTGATGATGCGGTAGGACAACTGAAACTATCGATCGCACTCCATCTGCTACCGAATCTGCCCCCGATTCCCTGCAAGGATTATCGGCTTATCGTAATAGATCCTCCTTGGGTCTATTCACTTCGGGAAACAGACAAAACTCACCGGGGCCGTTGCAGTTATCCATCTATGACCGAGGAGGAAATTCTCAATATGCCAATTAGTGCGATCGCCAGCGATAACTCTTATCTGCTGCTGTGGGTGACAAATAACCATCAAGCGCTAGGGTTCCGCTGCTTAGAAAACTGGGGATTTACTCATCGATCGACCTTCACATGGGAGAAGGTCACGAAGGATGGCCGACCTCACATCGGAATGGGTCACTACGGGAGGAATTGTACTGAACACTTTTTGGTAGCTACCAAAGGCGAACCAGGGAGTTTTAGTACCCACGGTCTAACCAACATCCCGAATATCATTAGAGCGCGGAGACGCAAACATTCTCAGAAGCCGGAAGAGTTTTGGACGATCGCAAATCAACTGGCAGAAAAACTAGAGAATTGTGAGGAATTGGGGCAATTGTCGCAACCGTCGAGGATTGAGTTATTTGCAAGGCAACAGCGATCGAACTGGGATTCCTGGGGTGCTGAAGCTAATTTGCCTAAAACCTAATTCTTTTGAGGTTTCTGTTCTTAATGTCTATTGGAATGATGTGAACAAAGACTGTCTTTCACTTGACTAATAGCAATTGAAGACTTTTCCTAGTTTTTCAATGGAATTACTAGGGTTAAGTCTCTCCGTTAGTGCTTCGCTTTGAGATGTTGATTTGTTCTCTCATATTTACCATCATGACAACCGTTCATAACGACTGCACAACGACAGAATCAGAATCTAATGAATTGCCAGAGATTGCTGAAAACGGCTTTATTATTGTGAGTGACTTTTTCGCACATCAGCGTGAATTAATCGAAACCGCACTGAAAAATAGCGAGTTTCAATACCTGATAGAGTTTCATCCTTATGATCCGAAACAGCTTTGGAGAAAAGGTGCTTTTAGAGTGTATGTTTTAGAGGAACATCTTGAAGCAGCTAGAACTTTCTGTATGTCGATCGAATTTGCCAACAAATCCAACAAATAATAGCGTAATAACTGGGTCGCTCCCAGTTAAAATACAGAATGCTTCGCTCTGAACTTGTGAGTTTTTAGCATAAAAAATGAGCGAATTAGAACTAAATATATCCTCAGAACAGGGTTCTTGGAAAACCAAAGAAGGTAAATCAATCCCATATCTAAGAGAGCGTTTTCAACTTCTCATTGATGACGGCTGGAATGATTACTACCTTCAAATCACGAAATGATCCAAAAATACCACAATTGAAATCTCGGTGGTTATTGGAGATCCAGGCTATGACGCAGAAAGCCGATGGTCAAAAGAGCAAGTTTATCGTTTAGCAAAGTTATCCCATACAGAATTTGCTAGACAAAAAGCTGAATTGATTCAAAATGCGATCGAATTTGCCAATAATCTGGTAATTTATTTGGTAGCCCACAACCTTATTAGCGTAATAATTGGGTCGTTCCCAGTCCTAACGAATGCCTTCATCTGACACCAATATTTCAGGACTTCAAAGAGTAGCTGATTTTCCATCCAATCAGCATCAGGCGGTTGTTGCTGCCATTGGCAAAATTTCTCATCAACTAGAGTTTTACGTGTATCAAGACAAGTTTAGCTTCTATGTTCCCCCTGAGCACCTTGAGGCAGCCAAAGCTTTGTGTGAACCTATCCCTAAGATGGCGACAAATCAATAAATAGCGAATAACTGGGTCGCTCCCAGTTCCCTCTCATGCCTTACTACATTTTGGTTACGAACGAACAAGAAATAGATGTCTACACCACTCGCGAAATGTTGACAACAGAAGAAATTCAAGATTTGGTTGGCATTGAAGGAGAGCCAGCCACTTTTGAAGTGCTAGATTCTTCTAACTTTTCTGACCCCAAGATTGTCATAATTTGTGATGATGACGTGGAACCGAAAGCGCTGAAACCGACTTGTGTAACTAAAAACGGAGACGTGATTTTCGGTCAAGTAGTTATTGTTGGAACTAACAACTCACTCTTAGATTTGTGCTTGCTAAATCTTGAACAAGTAAAAATGGTGAAAAAAGAACTCAAACTGCACCAAAAACCACCAAAGCCAGAACACGATTTTAGTGCTTCGCTGTGAGATATTGATTGATTTTCTGTAATTGCCACCGTTAACTGGAGCCAGCATGACACGATTTTACGTTTTAATTAACTCAACAGGAATTGAAGAAGTAGCAGCAACTGAACTGCCACAAATCCCAGAAATTCAAAAGCTTGTAGGAATTCCAGGGGAAGAAGCGTTCTTTGAGGCGGTGTACCACTGTTATTCTGACCTGTCACTCGCGGTTTTGTGTGATGACGAATTCTTGCTAAAGGCTCATCAGCCAACTATGCTTACTCCAAAGCGCGTGATTCTTCAGGGACAAGTTCTCGTTGTGGCGAGCGATCCGCAAATTGCAGATTTCTGTCTGTTGACTCAGCAGCAGGTAGAGCTTGTGAAACGAGAAACCAAACTCTATCAAGCAAATTTACGTTAGCCCTAACAAAATCATGCCCCTCATTCTGGGGCGTGATGGCAACTTTCTTAGCATCTATCAAAGGAACAACACAAAAAAATGGATAAGAATCTTTACCAAAGAATAATTCAATATGCCAGGGTAATTGCTGGGGAGGATGAATTACCGTGGTCAGGGCTGTACACTGCGAGAAGTGTCTACAATCTGCTTAAAAACTCAGAACCCCTTTACCCAGAAGACATAGGTGCTCAATTAGACTTATCCGCCGAGTACGTTAATCAAATTATTTTGGCTTTACAAAATGGTCAGGTTTCCATTAAGTCAGTCCCCACGGAAACCGTCAATGGTAGACCCAGAGTAAAATATACGATCGACACACCTATGCTCTATTACGTTTTAGTTTCAGACCAAGGTTTGGAAGTAAAATTCTCCAAAAACCCAGTTTTACCTGATATCCAAAGACTTTTGGGGTTGGACATAGAAGTGGAAGAGAAAGCCTTCTTAGAAATTACAGGACATCAGTTTCTTGATAAAAGTTTGGTCATTTTAAGCAACGCTGGTGCCGAGGGTGAAGTAAATTTTGTCACGAAAAAGGGGCAAGAATTGCGAGGTTTACTTCTGATTCTAGGGCTTGATACAAATGAAAAATTTTTCTTGATAACTTCCTCCCAATTGACAGCCTTAATCCCTCAAATTCTTAAAAACTATGACTGAACTATCGTAGCACGGGCGAGGCGCGTAGCGCATCGATAGTCAGTAATTAGCATCAATTTCAACGCATTTACGTGGGAGTTGCGCCCCACATCACATTTAATCAGGTAATAGCAATGGTAGATGCCACATACCCCACAGAATATGACGCGGTACTCGGCAGTCAAGTCTTAGTTCCCGAAGGCGCTGCGGTGCTCGGAGGTCTATTCGGTGTCAAGAATCGCTTAGCATCCAATCACCGATTATCCCAAATTGGTGGTTTGTGTGAAGCCTGTAAATATGGTGAGGTTGGTTTTGATTTGATGGTTCAGTTTTTGAAAGATAAGTCGATCGACCCAGCAGTAAAAAAGGCTGGCAAAACTTGCGTTTCCTCAATGTTAAACGATACCCTAGTCACTGATGATTTAGGATGGTATCTTGTTGGACGTGGGCAGTTATACTCTGACAGCAAAATAGATACTTTGCGATTGGCTTGTGAAAAACTTCTTGCTTACATAAACACATTGTATGGCAAAAGGAAATGGTATTTCGGCGGAGGCTATAGCTATATTAGGTTTTCTCAAGTTCAAGATTGGGAATGGGCTAAAGGCAATAGAAAAACTTTAAGTGATTCAATGAACTACTTAGTACAAATTCTATCAGCCGAAAAGCTAAGAAGAGAAACAATCTTGAACTTTGTTTATTACTGCCAAACGTATTATGATATTTGCGTAGCTTATCAGAAGGAAGTACCTAGAAATAAGTTTCCTGATAATATTGAATCAAGATTGTTGAGCCAAGGCATTTATCACAGTTTGCTCCCTTGTTTTGAACAGGATTTATCAAAACTAATCAAATCGTCCTTTGAAGATTTAGTAATTGAATAATGCTTCGCTTTGAGAGTGTGATTTCTCAATCACACAAATGAAAGATAATTTGATGGAATTTCCGATCGATGCCAAAGTTTACAACTTAGCTTTAGCTTATGCCTCAGAACAAGCGAACCTAGAAAATGGTCTAAAACTTTTCTACAATACAATGACAGTGTGGGCAGTGAATCATTTTTTAGGATGGATGGAATTTGAAACCATTCTAGATAAGCATGATGACTGGACTCTGGCAATTGAAGCAGTTTTGGACCTTGCTGACTTGATGTTGCCCGGAATCGGAAAGATTCAATGCTGTCGAATTTGTGAAGAAGAAAGCGCTATTGGGAGCATCCCGGTTTTGTAAATATCCCCAAATCAGCATAAAATGAGTAAAATCCAAAGAAACGTTAAAAAAGAGTAGAGAGAAAGAGCCATGACCCCTGAAGAACTAGAGCGATTGGAAAGCTGTACGTCAGAAATTGCTAAAATTTTTTATAACAATACACCCCCCAGTGAACTGACAAGTTTGGAAAATATCGAAAAGCATCTCAGGCAGCAATGGCTGGTTCATGTAGGTCCCCAAATAGGTTTTTTTTTATCAAACAGGCAACGGGAACAGAACAAGGACGACCCCGGACAGTAAAAAGCTGTATTGGTGAACTAATAATTACTGAAAAACAGGCAGAAAAATTAGAGGTCAAGAAATCCACCCGATTATCTCCATTATTTGAAAAATGCTGTCTCCGTCAAATCGCTAATATTTCCTACTCCAAGGCTGCCCAAGAAATGGAAGTTCAGACAGGAGTAAAGATGGGACACACTTGTTTACATCGATTGGTAGAAAAACAAGAATGGTCAGAACCGATAGCCTTCTTGGAGGTTGAGGAAACTAGCATAGATGGAGGGAAAGTCCGTCTGAGAGGGAAGTTGGGAGAAGGGTCTCATTGGCAAGATTATAAGGCCGTGCGGTTACATGAAAGTTATTATGGAGCTTTTTATCAAGATAATGAAGCGTTAATTAACTATATAAACCATCAGCCTTTAGCCGATATATTAACTTGTCTGGGTGATGGACATGAGGGAATATGGAACATTATTAGCCAGTTGAATCCTGGTAAAACCCGACGCGAAATTTTAGATTGGTATCATTTAATTGAAAATCTATATAAAGTGGGAGGGTCGTTGAAACGTCTAGCCCAAGCCAAGGAATTTTTGTGGCAATGCCGGGTGGAGTCCACTCTAGATTTATTTAAGTATGGTCGCAAAAAAACCGCCCAAAACTTTTGTAAGTATCTAGAAAAGCATCGCTCTCGAATTGTTAACTATGAGCAATTATCACAAGACAAGATTTGTTCCATCGGCTCGGGAGCGGTGGAATCGACGGTCAAACAAATAGATAGAAGGTTGAAAATTTCTGGCGCTCAATGGTTGAAAAAAAATGTCAATCAAATGCTCAAACTTCGTTGTGCCTACCTCAACGACCTCTTAGCCATTTGAGGCTTTTGCAAAACCGGGATGCTCCCAGCGCTATTTCTGTCCAAGTCCAAGACGATCGCATTGCCTATATCTTTGTCCAATTACCTGACCCATTGGATAAAGTCAAACTTTTGGGCTTTCTCCCGGCTGCCGACCTCCACGGTGATACTGTAGAAATTTCCGTTGCCGACCTTCAGCCCTTTGATAACTTATCGGACTATTTGGAACGCATTGAATTAGGAACGGTGTAATTTTTTGCAATTGGGAAAGTAGTTAAATGCTGGCTGCTTTCCAGCTATTCCAAACAGCACCCTTGAATAATATGAAAACTCAACTTGAGGAAGTAGCGGTCGGACAAGTGGCATCAGTTCTTTGTGTCACAAGTAGAATGTACACCTCTGTAAGTCGCAGTTATCAAATCTTTACAGCTTTGCCGATACTGCCTTATGAGCCACATTCGGATGCAAAAATTATTGGTTTTCCTGACCTACATCTTCACTATGACTATCGCTTTTGGTCTGACAAATTGGTTAAAGAAGTATTCAATGATTCGATATACGAAACTTCTGCTGATTGGCCATCTTATATTCAACGTGCCGAGGACGTAATTAGCGAACCGTTCCTAAAAAAGATGGTTTGTGTTCGAGAGATGCGATTTCTGGATTCCTCCTACAGTTTCATCTCTGCTTTGGAGGAAGCTTACAAAGACCACACCCTGGTCAACGACATTTGCCCACACCAGGGCTACAAAACTTTTCCAAGTCTCTTAGACCCTGACGGCTGCCAGAGGGTATGTCCCGGACATGGACTCGGTTTCCGAGATGGCAAAGTCTGCAAACGCAGTCAATAAATTATTTGCGGGATAGGCGGTGGCCACCGCCACCCCGCCACCTTCCTTATCATCTAGAATGCGCTCGTTCAATGGCGACTCTCGGCGATCGCTCCTGATTCATCAAATCCTGTACTTCGTGAGTTAGTCTTTGGGCTTCCTCAGCGCTCAGGGAATCTTTATCATGAAGATTCAGGTAATCAGCGAAGAATCCTGCAATTACATAAGTTTGCCAGATAAACAGTTCATTTTTGGTTCCGGCAATGGGGCGGTCAAAACTTTCACCTACATGAAATACCGAGTTATCTTCGGGATTTCCATAGAATTTGGGTGATTCCTTTCTAATTGGACTACTAAAAACTCTGTAACGTTTCCTAACTACCGATGTTAAAGGGGTAATTGTCACTCCCGGCGGTGGATTATTTTTATCTCGGTAGTTGCCTTCGTTCATCCAGGAATTGAAAGCATCTATGTTGCCCGATACTTGATATCGATCGCCTTCCTCACTTTGGTTTCCATAGGTAGACAGAAGCATTTCCTTGAATAACTTAAAAACCTCTTCATCTGATTGGTTCATAGAAAAAGAGCAATTCTTCAAGATTTCTTTACAGCTTGTCAGAACTTTCCAAGCATCTGTTATGTTTGTATGGACAGACAACGGTTTGCTGCTTACTAAATCAGCCTTTCTTCTGATTCCTAAGTAAACTGTGTGTCGATCGCTTATCATCGCCGGAGCCATGTAGCAACCAGTTATTAGCTTTTGATTTGGATCGAATCCTAATCCCGCCTCTCTTCTACGTTTAGCTTCGCCCATACTCTTTACTCAATAATGAATTTTTTCCAGTTTAACGTTTTATTTGTTTAATGAGCAATTATTTAGTTGTGTAAAGCCTTCTTTACTATGTTTCTAGTAATGTTTTCAGTAAGGTTTTTAGTAATGTTTTTAGTAATGTTTCTCGCAATGTTTTTAGTAATGTTTCTCGCAATGTTTTTAGTAATGTTTCTCGCAATGTTTTTAGTAATGTTTCTCGCAATGTTT